>JALOOB010000398.1 GCA_025454635.1 Anaerolineae bacterium | reverse complement strand
CGCGGCGCAATTGCTCACGCCCGACGGGGAGATCATCGCGCTGATCAAGCCGCAGTTCGAGGTGGGCAAGGGGCAGGTGGGCAAGGGGGGCGTGGTGCGTGAGCCGGCGCTGCACCGCTCGTCGGTCGAGAACGCGCTGCGGGAAGCCGCCGCGCTCGGCCTCGCGACTGCGGGGCTGACCCGCTCGCCCATCAAAGGGCCGGCGGGCAACGTCGAATTCCTGGCGTGGCTGCGCCGGGGCGTAACCGCGCCCGACGCTGCGCAACTCGAAGAATGGCTGCGCGGTGCAGTCGGGAGCAATTGATGTCGCGTCGCAGAATCGGCCGGTTGATCCTGGTCCTCGCGCTCATCCTATTGATCGTCGCGCTGCTCTGGCTGGCGCGCGGTGCGCTCTTCCCGTTCATCCTCGCGCTCGTGCTCGCCTACGTCCTCCTGCCGGTGGTCACGTGGTTCGAGCGGGGCGTTCGGCGTCTCTTCCCGCGCTTCGGCGGCGCTCGCGCAGTCGCGATTTTGCTGACCTACCTGGCCGCGATCGTCGCGCTCGCCGTACCTGGCCGCGATCGTCGCGCTCGCCGTCTTCTTCCTGCTGATCGCGCCGGTCATCGCGCAACAGTTCGAGACGCTGTGGGAGAACCGCCAGGAGATCGCCGGGTTCGTCGAGGGCGTCGTCGACGACGGGCTTGCGCAGTACCGCGAGAACGTGCCGGCCGACATCCAGGCGCAGATTGACGCGGCGGTGCGGCAGGCCGGCGCGCGGTTGAGCGGCGCGGCGCAGGCCGCCATCGGGCAGACGGTCGGCGCAGTGACGAGCACCGTCGCCTTCATCGCCGGCCTCGTAATCGTCCCCGTGTGGCTCTTCTACGTGCTCTACGACCAGAACCGCTTCATGCGCAAGGCCGTCGAGACCATCCCCGCGCAAATCCGGCCGGACACGGTCAACGTGCTCCGCATCTCCGACCGCATCCTCAGCCAGTACCTGCGCGGGCAGTTGCTGCTGTGCCTGGTCGTGGGCGTGCTGGCGACCATCGGCCTTGCGCTGCTCGGCGTGCCGTTCTTCGCCGTGCTCGGCATCATCGGCATGGTGCCCGCGGTGCTCGTGGCCGTCATCGAGCGGCCCATCCTCGGCCTGTGGACGCTGCTCTTGTTCATCGGCATCCAGCAGGTGGAGAATGCGGTGCTGGTGCCGCGCATTTCGGGGAAGGCTGTGGAACTGCATCCCGCGCTGATCGTGCTCGTGCTGATTATCGGCAGCCAGGTGGCCGGCCTTGCCGGCGCAATCCTCGCCGTGCCCATCACGGCGATAATTCGCGACGTCTTTAAGTACCTCTACCTGCGCCTGAGCGACGCCGCGCTGGAGCCGGTGGAGGCAATGGATCGCATCGGTGGCACGCCACTGCGGCTGGACGTGTAGCGCCGGCTAGCTCGTCGCCACCCCGATTTCGCGCAGCGCGGCGCGCAGGTCTCTCTCCGCCGCGTCCAGCCGCGCGCCGACCTCCGCCTCGTCCGCGCCGCGCGCGGCTAGCGTGACAAAGTCCTCGACCCCCCCGCCATACACCTGCGCGCGCGACTTCACATAAACCTGGGGATGCCGCGCCGCAACCGCATCCACCGCGGGCGCCAGCATGGATTCATCCCACGCATCCGTCTTGACCGTGCGCTCGCCGTAGCTCTGGCTGCCGAAGAGGTCCGGCAGTCGCGGCGCGAGGCTATTGCTGAAGATGTCCTTCATCTCCGCAGGCACGCCGGGCATGCAGACGATCGTCGTCGCGCCGCGGCGGAGCAGCACGCCCGGCGCCGCGCCAGCCGCGTTTAGCAGCGGCTCCGCGCCCGCGGGCATTTGCGCCATCTTCGCCCGCGCGGGCAGCATCTCGCCCGTGGTGACCGCGCCGCGGCGATGCAATTCCGCATAGAAGTCGCGGATCATCGCATATGCGACAGGATTCTCCTCCACCGCCAGGCCGAGCGCCCTACCGATTGCCGCCACGGTCAGGTCGTCGCGCGTCGGCCCCAGCCCGCCGCACGTCAGCAGCAGCCGCGGGCCGCGGCCGATCGCGGCCAGCAGCGCGTCCGCGATCTGCTCCGGCTCGTCGGGCAGCACCGTCACGCGCCGCACCTGCGCGCCGAGCGCGGCAAGCTGCTGGCACAGCCAGTGCGAGTTCGTGTCGAGCACGTTGCCCGCCAGCACCTCGTTGCCAATAGTGAGAAGTTCAGCCGAGTTGTTCTGCATGATGCTCTCAATTCAACGGATATAACGCAGATGGGGTGGACAACCAGGATCGTATCCTGATCATCCACCCCATCCCGCGGCAACTCGGTTGCCGGGTCATCTGCGTTCTAATCAGTCCAGGCCCGTCGCCGGCCTGATCCCCATGTACACCTGCCCGCTCGCCAGCGTGCGCAAGATCGTCTCCGCGCTCGTCCAGGGCATTTGCTGCGCCAGCTCGCGCGGGGTCAGCGGTTGATTGCCGTTGAGCAGGAAAATGCGGAAGATGTTCGACACCGCGTTATTGCTGTTGCTGATGAAGTCGGGCTGCTTCGCGCAATGCCCCCGCAGCGATTGCAGCAGCGCGTCCGCCCGCACCACCTCGGCCGTCTCCGGGTCGACCCAATCGACCGACTCAAGGTTACGATGGTCGGGGAAGCGCGCCTGGCAGTCGCGGCAGAGCTGCCCGCGCACCGAGACGCGCAGGTCTTTGCCGCTCGACTTCCACCAGTCATCATCGATATGGAACTTGGTTTCCAGCGAGGGTCGTTTCCAACCGCTTGCCATGTTGCCCCTCCCCGCCTACGCAATCAGCCGGAAACTGCTGTCCGGCAGTCGCTCGAGCCGGTCGTCCGCGGCCAGCGCGGCGAAGACCGGGTGCGGCGTGACGCGGCGCACGAGGTTGACCGCGCTGTACACCGTCTTGGCATTGACGTTCCCCGAAAGCCCGGCCAGGTCCGAGAACACCTGGAACACGAGGTCCTCCAGCGGCTGCCGCGCGGTGCGCGCCCGCATGGCCGCGAATTCGGTCGTCTTCTCCGCGCCGATGACGATTTGCTCGTCGTACTCGCAGGAAATCTCCTGTTTGCGCAGCTGGATATCGAGCTCGCCGTCCTCGTCAAGCTGGCCCCAGCGCATCCATTCGCGGCGCATTCGCTTCGGGCGGAAGTCGACCACGATGTCGCCGTCGGGCCGCCGTTCGAGCGTCACCAGCGCGCCTGCGGGAAGCTTGTGCTTGTCCATCCACCCTTGCAAGCCCGCGATGTAGCGCCCCTTGTGATTAACCCAGGCCGGGAAGCGGTTGCCCCAGCGGCCGTCGACGAGCATCACCATGGTGCGCTCGCCCTGCCCTGCGGGGAAGAACGGCCGCGCATGGCGGTTGAGCGGCAGCGTGCCGGACGCAGCATGGGGGTAGGTGAGCAGAAGCGTAGCCGTTTGCGCCGCGCGGCGCTCTTCGCCCTCCTCAAGCTCATCCGCCCACTCGTCGTCCAGTTGGAACGCAAGCTGTTCGAGGTCTGGCGAGAGCGCGCCCGCATCGTAGTCGACCGGCTCGTAGCGCAGCGCTTCAGGCACGGCGAAGGCCTCGGCCGGCTCAAGCCGGCGCAGGTACCAGCGCCGTTCGTCGCCCGCGCCGACCTGGTCGAAGCGCTCGTCTGCGGCAAGCGCGGCTTCCAGCGAGAACGCGGCGATGTCGGCCGGGACGTCCTTCCCCAGGTCCAGTTCCCTGTGCAGCGTCACGGTGTCGAGCGCGGCCTGGTTCATGTCGATGACCGCTTCCGCGATGTTGAGGTGCCCGACGTGCACCTCGGCCAGCAGATCGCGCGGCATCCAACGGTCCTCGACAGTGGCGAACGCATCCTCGGCCTTCAGCGCCTCGCGCAGCATCTCCGGCACGCGCCGGGCATCGCCCGCAAGAACCGCGGCCGGGTCGACGGCAGGGCCGGCGGCCATCGCATCAGGCGCGTCCGCGTTGAGCTTGTGCGCCGCGGACAGGTTCGCCGCGAACGCGCGCTGTCGCTTGCCCGCGCCGAAATCGACCGTGATGACCTCGAACTCGCCGTACTCCGGGTTCTCCCCCGCGCGCAACTCCATGACCTCGCCGAGGCGGTAGTCCAGCTGCGGGAACAACACCTTGTCGCCCACCTTGAATTGCTTCTTGGGCTGGTAGATGGTCCCCTTGGCCAGCTCCGCGCGCAGCTCCGACTCCTCGCGGCGAATCCGCTCGGCCACGAGGGCCTGGGCCATTTCACGGGTAGAGAGGGGTCTTTCGGCGTCCAGCAGGAGCGTGCGAAGGAATTCGACATCCGTTGGAGAAAGCGCAAATGACTGCCAGTACTCGGGCGTCTGGGTTTTCCGTTGAATCACGCGAGGCAACTCCTCTTCGCTCGACCGCAAATACAAACCAAGCCGTTAGTATATCAGCGGA
>JALOOB010000397.1 GCA_025454635.1 Anaerolineae bacterium | reverse complement strand
GGCGGCCACCCGTTACGACACCCGCAAGCAGATGGTGTTGCAGGAAGCCAACGCCATCGGCACCGTCTACCTGCGGACCGACTTTCTGCCCGAGCCGCAACGCGCCGAAGCGCGCGATGCGCTCGTCAGATACGCGGCGTTGCGGGCGCAAGGCGTCCGCACGCTCCTGCAGCCGGCATCGCTGGCCGAGACGGCGGCGTTGCAGGATCAGTTGTGGGGTATCGCGGCCAAAGCGCGGGCAACGAAAGCTCGGCGGACGAGGTGACGGCGCTCTTTATCCAGTCATTGAACGATATGATCGACCTGGACGAATCCCGCATTACAGCAGGACGCAACCGCGTTCCCGACAGCATCTGGATCGCGCTGTACATCCTGACCGTCCTCACGACGGCGGCGGTCGGTTACCAGTTTGGCCTGGCGGGCGCGCGCAGCTGGGTGCCCACAATCGCGATGGTCCTGGCCTTCACGTTGGTCATCCTGCTCATCGCGGACCTCGACCGGCCGCAACGCGGCTTGGTCCAGGTCAGCCAGCAGCCACTCGTCGATCTGCTCAACAGGATTGCGCCCCCTGGGCCGTGAGGGCGACGACCCTCTCAAGGGGTGGGGCTGGACGCGCGTCGGACCAACGCGTTAGCCGGATTTATCCGGCGCTGCGGTGTAGCCCGCGCCATGCATGGCGCACCATTTATGGCCGGGCGGGGTCGGACGTGCGTCGGCTCGCTGGAGCTTTCATTCTGCGCCATCTCATAGTATAAGTTCATTTGTACCACGCGGCGCAATGATTTCTTCCGCAACGCCCAAAGGAGCGCCTGCCATGAGACGCACTGCTGCTCTTCCGATCGTGGCATTGGTGGCGCTGGCGCTCGGCCTCCTGGCCGAGACTGCGCCGGCTTACTTTGCCGCACCTCACTCGCCCCCTCCGCCGCCGACTAATATCAAGGCGTCGGACGGAACATACTCCTACATGGTCAGGGTCACCTGGAACCCCTCGGCCGGCGCCACGAGCTATCGCATCTTCCGCGCCAACAGCCTGGACGGGAACAGAACCAGCGTGGCCCAAGTGACAGCAAACTTTTACGAGGATTACGATGCCTGGGGTGGGCTGCAACTCCACTACTACTGGGTGACGGCCTGCGCTACCGACAACGACTGCAGCAAGCCTGACGACAGCGTCCCTGACTCAGGCTTCCAGGGGCTGGCGACTCCCTCAGTCACCGCCAGCGACGGAACCTCGGCGCTCTCCGTGCAGGTTAACTGGAGTCTGATCCAGGCGGCCGAATCGTACACGGTCTATCGGGGCACGAGCGAGGCGGGCTATAACACAACGTTCTCCGGGATCACCGGCGGCGCATATACTGACACCAGCGCGATCACGGGCGTCGTTTACTATTACTGGGTTAAAGCTATTGCCGCTATCGACGAGAGCAGCATGGGCGGCCCGGATACCGGCTATCGCAACTTTGCGCCTCCCGAAGGCGCGCAAGCAACGGACGGCGCGTATCCCGACAAGGTGCGCGTCACCTGGCTCGGCTCAGCGAACGCGTCGCGCTATCAGGTGTGGCGCGCGACGGCAGCCGGCAGCGGTCTCATCAAGCTCGGCGCAAGCTCCAGTCCACCCTACGATGACGCCAGCGGCGTCTCCGGTGAGATCTACCTGTACTCGGTGAGCGCCTGCAACTCGGCCGAAACGATCTGCAGCGCGCGGGGCACACCGGACGCGGGCCATCGCGGTCAAATTCAGCTCACGCCGACAAAGACGCACACCTCCACGCCGACAAAAACACAGACCCCCACGCCGGCACTCACGGCGACCGGCACGCAGTCCCCAACAGCGACGATCACGCCGACAAGGACGCGGACCCCGACGGCAACGGTCAACGCTCCCCTGACGCGCACGCCGACGCCTACCGGAGCGCCCACGCGTCCAACCGGCGCGCGCCTGACCTACTTGCCGCTGTTGCTGAGATAACAGGCTGTCCGCGAGGACGGGTGAGAGGCTGGTGCGGCGGGAGCGTGTGAGCCGGGCGCCCCGTAAACGGGGCTTGACGCGCACCGGCCCCAGGCCGCAGCCGGATTTATCCGGCGCTGCGGTGCAGCCGGCGCCATGCATGGCGCACCATTCATGGCCGGGCGGTCTGGGCCGGGCGCTCGCTTGCCAAGCAAGCGCCTTACCCCTCCGGCGTCGTGTCCGCCTCTTCCTCCGCCGCCGTTTCCTCTTCCTCGTACACCGGCGCGCGCCCCGTCAGCAGGACCAGCATCAGCGCGGTGTTATCGTACTGCTCGCTGTCGTCCGGCGCGCCCAGCTCCTTCGCCAGCGCGTCCATCTCGGAGACAGGCATGGTCGACGCGAACCCCTCGTCGGCCAGCGTCTCGCTGAACGGCATCCCCTTCCCGGTGAGGAACTCGACCACGCCCGCGCGCAGCTCGGCCTGCGCTTCCAGCCACAGCGCGAACACCGGCGCCGCGATGTCCTCGTTTGCGCTGAAGGGCGACACCTGCGACGACCGGTTCACCGGCGTCACCAGCGGCTTCGCCATCTGCTGCAGCGGCATCTTGCCCGGCCGGAACCCCGGCGCGCTGATCCCAGCCGCCCGCACGGCCTTCTCCAGCCGCTGCTTCGCCGGCCCGCCGCCCTTCGCCGCCTGGCGCAGCGCCTGGTTCACCACGGTCTGCTGGAAGCCCGGGTTCATAAATGCCGCAAGATAGGTGTAGGGATACGTCGTCATTCGCTTTACTCCGCATCAGGTTTTGCCGACTATACCACGCGCCCCCCCGAGCGCCAACTGGCAGGCGGCTCTGGCTCAGCGCGCCTCACGGTCAGGGTTGGTGATCGGTTCCGCCACCAATGCGACGCCAATGCCGAAGAACGTCCGCCGCACGACCGTGACGGCGAATCCGGCCTGGGCCAGCAGTTCGGGCGTGCGGCGGTTGAAGTGGCATCCGACGAAGTGGTCGTAGAGCGGGTCGCCCAGGTCGGCCAGCGCGGCCAGCAGCGGATTGGGCGGCCGGATATGCTCCAGCGCGAGCAACTGACCGCCGGGGCGCAGCACGCGCCGGATTTCGGAGAAGAGCAGCGCGGGATCGGGGATGCCGCACAACGCCAGCGAGCTTGTCACGGTGTCGAAGCTCGCCGCAGGGAACGGCAACGTCTGGAAGTCCGCAGCCTGCAGGCGAACCGGAAAAGGCAGGGGGGCGGCCCGGCCGCGCGCCAGCTCGAGCATCCCCTCGCTCACGTCCAGCCCGGTGAGGCTCACGAGGTTGGCGGGGTAGTGGGGGAAAGTTGCGCCGGTTCCCACTCCCACCTCCAGCACCTCGCCCCGCGCGCGGCCGAACAGGTCGCCGCGCAGCCGTTCCTGCCACGCCGGGTCGACCACGGTATCATACCGCCTGGCCCGCCTGTCGTAGAGCGCGCGCACTCTGTCAGGCTGCGCCATCGTGCGGCTCTCCCTCCGACCGTTCGGCCTGCGCGGCCACCTCGGCCGCGAAGCGCGCGTTTGCCTCGCGCAGCGCGCTCTCCGCCTCCACGCCGCGCGCCATCGCCCACGCCACCAGGTCGAACAGCGCCTGCCCGAGTGTTTCGG
>JALOOB010000396.1 GCA_025454635.1 Anaerolineae bacterium | reverse complement strand
CAGGCATGGGTCGGCATGGAGTTGGACGGGACGGTTACGGTCCGCGCGGGCGTGCCCGACCTCGGCGCGGGGCAGGTGAACAGCCTCGCCCAGATCGCGGCGGAGGCGCTCGGCGTGCTGCTCCACCGCGTGACCGTCTATCACACGGACACCGCGCTCACCCCGCTCTCCGGCACCTCCACCGCGACGCGGCAGCTCTATATGTCGGGCAATGCGACCCTGCAGGCGGCGAACACCGTGCGCAAGGTGCTCGTGGAGCGCGCGTCGCAGTTGCTGGAGGTGGAGCCGGAGAAGGTGGACCTGGGCGAGGGCATCGCGTTCGCGACGGACAACCCGGCGGACTGCGTGCCGCTGGCAGACGTGGTGCGGCGGTGCGCGGCGGAAGGGCTGCCGCTCGCCAACCTCGCGCTGTTCCAGGCGCCGTTCAGCGATCCGCTCGACCCGGAAACGGGGCAGGGCCGCGTCTTCCCCGACTTCACATTCGGGGCGAGGTCGACGTGGAAACCGGCGAGGTGACGTTGCTGAAGGCGGTGACGTGCCACGACGTGGGGCGCGCGATCAACTGGACCGCGGCGGAGGGGCAGCTTGCCGGGGGCGCGAACCAGGGGCTGGGTTACGCGTTGCTGGAAGACATGACCGTGAAAGAGGGACGTATCCAGACGCCTTCTTTGGCCGAGTACCTGCTGCCGACGAGCATGGACTTCCCGCCGGTGCAGGTGATCATGCTGGAGTCGGGGACGGGCGTCGGGCCGTTCGGCGCGAAGGGCATCGGCGAGCCGTCGCTGACCCCCGCCGCGCCTGCGGTGGCAAGCGCAGTCAGCGACGCGATCGGGAAGCCCGTGCGCGAGCTGCCGCTGACGCCGGAGCGCGTGCTAAGAATGATAGGGAGTTAGCCACGGAGGACGCAGAGGGAACAGAGCGCGGAGAAGGAGCCTGCCTCTGCGGCAAAAAAGGAAGGCTTCAATGACGAGGTACGATCTCCTGCTGACGAACGGAACAGTCATCACGGGCGGGCAGGCGCGGAAGGCCGACGTCGGCGTGCGCGGGGACAAGATCGCGGAGGTGGGACCGGAGTTGCCGCGTGAGGGCGCGCGGCGCGTGATCGACGTGAGCGGGCGGTATGTGATGCCGGGCGTAATCGACGTCCACGTTCATCCCGTCTACCTGGACGACGTCGAGGCGTCGGCGCGGTGCGCGGCTTACGGCGGCACGACGACCGTGCTGCACTTCGCATATGCTCGGACCGGAGAGTCGCTCGAAGAGCAGGTCACGCTCATGCTCGAAGACGCCAGCCGCCGCTCGCCCATCGATTTCGGGTTGCACGGCGGGATGTTCGAGGCGCCGAAGCAAGTCCCCGAAATCCCGCGCGTCATGGCGCTGGGCGTCCGCACGTTTAAGTTCTTCCTCACCTATCTCAAGCAGGGCTGGTACACCGACGACTACCAGTTGATCAAGGCGATGGACCTGCTCGCGGCGCGCGGGGGCATGGCGATGGTGCACGCGGAGAACGGCGGCGCCATCGACTATCTCGAGGACAAGTATCTCAAAGGGCCGGATGCATCGGCCGCGTTCTTTAGCGCATCGCGACCGCCTGCTCTGGAGGAAGAGGCCGTGTTCCGCGCCATCTGCCTCGCGGAGGTGACCGGCTGCCCGCTGTACATCCCGCACGTAACTGCGGGACGCGTGCTACGGCCCATCCGACAGGCGCAGGCGGAGGGGCGGCCGGTCTACGCAGAGACGTGCCCGCAGTACCTGGCGTTGACGGAGGACATCCTGAGGACGCGCGGCGCGTTCGCCAAGATCGGGCCGCCGATTCGCACCGCGGCGGACGGCGCGTCGCTGTGGCGCGGGCTGTCCGACGGCACACTGTCCGTCGTCGCTTCCGACCACGCGCCGAAGAAGAAGGACCCCGCGGGCGACTTTTTGGCGCAAGGGTTCGGCTCGCCGCAGATCGAGACGCTGCTGCCGGTGACATGGGACGAAGGCGTGAACCGCGGGCATGTGAGCCCCGTGCGGCTGGCGCAGGTGCTCTCGGAGAACCCGGCGCGCATTTTCGGGCTGTACCCGCGCAAGGGCGCGCTGCTGCCGGGGAGCGACGCGGATATCGTCGTGGTCGACCCCAACCGAAGCGTCAAGCTGACCGACGAGGGGCAGCATACAAACGTGGGCTACACCCTCTACGCGGGCCGCGAGGTGCTGGGATGGCCGGAGATGTCGTTCCAGCGCGGGCAGCCGGTGTTGTGGGCGGGCGAGGTCGTGGCTGCGCCGGGGTGCGGGCGTTTCTTGCGGACGATGGATTCGCCGACAAAGCCGGTCTAGCGATTTGCCACAGAGGACACAGGGGTCTCTGAGGCTTCTCTGTGTTCTCTGTGGCAAGAAACGTTTTCATCACGGCGGGGATGGGAGGTTGGAGTTGACTCTGAAACTAATTACCGGCAACGAAGCCGTGGCGTTGGGGGCGCTGGCTGCAGGCGTAAAGGTCGCAACGGGTTATCCCGGCACGCCGTCGACCGGCTGCATCGAGTCGCTGCTGTTGCTTCAGCCCGCGGACCTCTGGCGCCAAGGCGTCCACGTCGAGTGGAGCGCGAACGAAAAGGTCGCGTTCGAGATCGCGGCGGGCGCGGCGTGGGCGGGGCAGCGCGCGCTCTGCACGATGAAGATGTCGGGCGTCAATGTCGCGTACGACTCGATCACCTCCGTCGCCTATTCGGGCGTCGTGGGCGGACTGGTCGTATACGTGGCGGATGATCCCGGCGTGAGCGCAGGAATGTGCGAGCAGGACTCGCGCGGGTTCGCCGTGATGGCGGACATGCCCCTGCTCGACGCGGCGTCCGTCGAGGACGCGTACCAGCTTGTCCGCGCGGGATTCGAGATTTCCGAGCGCGTGGGCACGCCCGTGTTCGTCCGCCTCGTTACGTCAATCTCGTCTTCGTTTGCAGCGGTCGACGTGGACGAAGACACCCTCCCCCTGCCGGCGCGGCCCGCGCAACTGATCCGCGACATCGACCGCTTCACGAAGGCCGGCTCGCTCATCTGCATGGCGCAGCACCGCGACGTCATCCGGCGGCTGGGGCTGGCCGGCGAGGTCGCGCGGGAGATGGGGCTGAACTCGCTGCGGTTGGCGGAGAACCCGGGCGGGGTGGGTATCGTAGCGTGCGGGGTGGTGGCCGCGTACCTGGACGAGGCGTTCGAGATGGCCGCGGAATACGGGTTCGAGCGAGAGGCCGTTTCGCTGCTAACCCTGACCGCGGTCCACCCCTTCCCTGATGTCGAAGCGCGCGCGCTGCTGGCGCACTGTTCCACCGTGCTCGTCCTCGAAGAACTGGAACCGATTATCGAGCGCGGGTTTTATGTCGAGGCGCAGCAGGCGGGGTGGCGGGGGCGCATCCTGGGGAAAGAGGACGGCGGGGCCGCCGGTGGCCTGTATGAACGCGTGGGCGAGTACGGGCTGCGACACATCTTCGCAGGTCTGCGCGCGGCGCTACCCGACCTGGCGCTGCCCGCAGACCTGGTCGCGGGGCATCGGGGCGCGGACAAGCTTGCCGCGGCGCGGCCGATCACGGTGTGCGCAGGGTGCCCGCACCGAGGCGTCTTTATGGGGATCAACACCGCGGTGCGGAAGGCGGGCTACAAGAAGGACGAGGTGATGGTGACCGGCGACATCGGGTGCACCATCCTGGGCATGAACCCACCGTTCAACACGGTCTGGAACGAAGTGAGCATGGGCGCGAGCATCCCGCTCGCGCAGGGATATGTCCGCGCGGGAGTGAAGACGCCGGTGATCGCAACCATCGGCGACTCGACCTTTTTCCATGCGGGGATGGCCGGGCTGGTCAACGCGGTGCAGCACCAGACGCCC
This sequence comes from Anaerolineae bacterium, assembly GCA_025454635.1. Taxonomy (GTDB): domain Bacteria; phylum Chloroflexota; class Anaerolineae; order CG2-30-64-16; family CG2-30-64-16; genus JALOOB01. The sequence continues at coordinate 618 of JALOOB010000396.1, read as the reverse complement.
ATCGTGCTGATCATCCTCGACAACGGTTGGACCAGCATGACGGGCATGCAGGTCAACGCGGGCACAGATGTAGCGCGGCAGCCGGGTGGCGGGCGGTCAGTCGACATCGCGCGCATCGTCGAAGCGATGGGGGTGGACTTCTTTGTGGAGGTCGATCCGTTCGACCAGGAGCAGACGGCTGCGGCGATCCTGAATGCGCTCAAGCGGAACGGTGTGCGCGTGATCCTTGCGCGGCAGGAGTGCGCCATGCCGGCGCGACGCCGCGGAGTCCGGGCGGGACAGGTGCGCGTGATCGCAGAGAACTGCAACGCCAGACCGGCTGCCCGGCCATCAGCCTCGGCGATGGGACCATCCTGATCGACCCGGACGTGTGCTACGGGTGCGACCTGTGCGGCGCGGTGTGCAACCGGAGCGCGATCGAGTTTCTCCCGGCGCTGGAGGCAGCATGACCACGTATGATGTTTACCTGGTGGGTGTCGGCGGACAGGGCGTGCTGACCATTGGCGAGATCATCGCGGAGACCGCGTTCCGCGCCGGACTGCCCGTGAACTTTTACCCCACGAAGGGCATGGCGCAGCGCGGGGGGTTCGTCAAGGCGCAGTTGCGGTTGGGCCGCGC
>JALOOB010000395.1 GCA_025454635.1 Anaerolineae bacterium | reverse complement strand
GGGACGGTCTTGTCGAGCTTGTCCAACGCGAGAACTCGTTTCCAGATTAAGAAGCCGGCTGATTAGCCGGCTTGTCCAGGTGTCGACGGTTGGGTTTGGGGCCAGTGAGTTGCTATTCCAACCCGCTGAGGTCCAGCCCTTCCAGAAATTCGCGGAACGCCTCCGGCGGTGTTGGCTCCACAGCGCGATTCTCCGGCTCCGCGGGAGCCGTCCCTTCCAGGTCGTCCTCGGGCGTAATCCCCGCCTGCTCCATCACCTCATCCGCGACGTAAACCGGCACGCGCGCGCGGACGGCCAGCGCGATGGCGTCGCTCGGCCGCGAATCGACCGCGAGCCGTCGACCGTTGACGCGCAGCGCGATCTCCGCGTAGAAGGTGTCATTGCGCAGGTCGGTGATGGAGACCTGCACGATCTCCGCGCCCAACTGCTCGATCGCTGACTTCAGGAGGTCGTGGGTCAGCGGCCGCGCAACCTCGACGCTTTGCAGTTGTATCGTAATGGCATCGGCCTCGAACGGGCCGATCCAGATGGGCAGGAATCGCGTCGAATCGACTTCCTTAAGCACCACTATGCGGTGCTGAGACATCAGGCTCACCCGAACGCTGTCAATCGTGACTTCAACCATATCCACCCTCCCAAAGTCCCCGCCTCGTCAGTTGCGGCGGCCGGGCAGCGTCACGCGGCGGCTATTCCCGCCCGTGGCCAGTGGATTATAGCATAGGCCGGAAGCCGGCGCAACGGTTGACAAGCACGCGCAGGCGCAACCGCCGGGGCGGGATGACCCGCCCGGCGCCATCCATCAACTCTATGTTATCCGAGTTCGACTTCCTGCCCCAACGAACCGCCGCGCTCGGAGACTGCGCGTACGGTGACCACTGTCCCCGCCGGCGCGCGCACCGTCCATTCAGCCTTCCCGCGGTTGTCGGTCGGCGAGCCGGCCCAGATGGTCGAGACCTCCAGCTTGTTCGACCGTCCCTCGAGCTGGCCGATCTCGACCTTGCGGTTCGCGCCGACGAGCGTCGCGCCCTCCGGCAGGTCGATCTCCAACCGGACAGGTCGCACCGCCTTCATTTGCAGCGCGCGCTGCGACACATAGGTCGGCAGGAAGCCGGCGTTTTCGACAACCGCCAGGACGTGATACGCGCCCTCGCCCAACGGCGTCACTTGCACCTCGCGCCATGCCAGCCGCGGCGCCAGCGCGGCGAATGCCAGCGCAAACTCCGCCTGCGGCGCGATCTCCGCTTCGAGCAGCGCGTGGGGCGGGTTGCGCCACGAGTAGATGACATTCCAGCCGCCAAGCTCGACCTTGCCCAACTGCGGATGGTCGAACTCGTACCACGCAACGAGCGCATCCGGACAATGCTGGTTCACGTAATCCAGGATCTTGTAGTCGTCCTCGACCGGATGCTTCCGGAACCAGTCCATGAACTTCTTCTCTTTGCTCTTCTCTTCGCAGCCCGCCGCGGTCGGCAGATCCCACAGTTCGACCGTGAACGCGAAGATGCCCTTGTGATCAAAAAGCCAGTCGTCGAACACGCCCGTGATGACTTCCTTGGGATGGTATCGGAAGTGGTGGAACACCGACACGCTCGGGTAGCCCGTCAGCTCGGTGCCGCGCTCGCCGATCGCCTCGAACACCCACTTGTCGCCCGCATCCATCTCGTCATCCGACTTGGTCCCATATGGGCGGAGGATCGCGCGGCTGAAAGTGTGGTAGGTGAGCGCGCCGTAGACATTGGGGTGCTTCGCCATGAAGTCTACGACTGCATGGATCTCCGGCTCCGACGCGGGATAGTCGCCTGCGCCGTGCTGCTCGCCCTCGGGCCGCCACGCCCCCGGGAAATTGCGGTTGAAGTCAAGGCCCGCGAGGGGTGGCGCCTCCTTGATGATGTGGCCGTCGTAGTTCTCGATGAGCCCCTCGTCGAACAGGCGGTAATACTGCCCGCCCTCCTCGTCGGGCCCGCGCTTAATCAACATGCGCGGGTCGCGATCCGACACCTTCCAGTCACCGGCGGGGTCTGGCAGGCGCATCTGGAGAATCCGGCCATCGCCGTCGACGTCCTCCGCATGCAGGCCGTCCCGCTTCTCGGTCAAGGGATAGGGGCGCGAGCCGGAGCGGATGAATCTCGGCTTCTCGGCCAGGGCCAGCTCCGCGCCGTCCGGGTTGAGCCGCGGCACGACGTACACGACCTGTTGGTCAAGGATGCGCGTCACTTTCGGGTCCGCGCCGTATCCCGTCACGAGCCGGTTGATGAACATGAGCGCGGCCATCGACGCGGTTAGCTCGGTCGCATGGATGTTGCCGTCCACGTAGAAGGCCGGCTTCTCCAGGTCGGGACCCGTCGTCCGGTTCGTCAGGATGACGAGAGGGATATCCCGCCCCTCGTGCGACTTCCCGAGCACCGACAACTGCATGATATTCGGGTGCTCTGCGGCGAGCGTGTTCAGAACATCGTTGAGTTGCGCGTAGTTGTAGTAGGTGTCAAATGTGGGTTTCATGTTGCTCTTTCTGAAAGGGGTTCGTGTTCCGCCGGACCTCGGTTCATGATGAATCCGATGACGGAATGCGGATACTCAGGGACGCGATGCGTTTCTTGCTGAGATTCTCCCGCATGATCCAGCCAACGTCAAGGTCGGGGTGCGCCAGCCAGCGTTCGAACCGCGGGATGCCGGCCTGCGGGTCAGCCGCAACGGCCACGCTCCAGCAGTAGCCGAGGGCCTGCCGGAGTGTGCGAAAGGGGACCGTCTTGCGCTCGGATGCCGGTGCGGATGCGACCCCCTTCGTGATGAGATCAAGGATGCGAATTACCTCTCCGGCATAGCGCCGGTCCGCGAGCAGCCGCGGCTCGCACAGCGCGGCCGCAGCCGCGCGCTGCTCGTAGTAATTCCCCGCGGCCCACCCTTCCATCGCCGCAATCAGGCCGTCCATATCCGCGTCGCCCCACAGTTGCAGGCCGGTCGCGACCGCCTCGCGCACGCGCCAGCGCGGATCGGACGCGCGCTGACGCAGCAAGGCAAGCAGAGCGCTCCGGTCGCCCTCGCCCCGCGCCAGCAGCGCGCCGAGTCCCAACACGCCGCAGAACGCGAGATAGCCGTCCGGCGTGTTCTCCGGCGCCACATCGGCGGTCAGCGCGGACCAGCGGTGGAACAGTTCGGCTCGGCCAGGCGAAAGACATCCTTCCTGCGCGACCGCGTGCGCCAGTTCGAGGTTGCCTCGCGGTCCGGGCAGCCCCGAGTGCTCGCGCAGGTATGGCTCCCAGTCGTCCAGGCCACGCAGCGCCGCGCGGTAGGCGTCGACCTTCGTCACACCTTCACCGCGCGTGTCGCGTAGAAGCACGGCATGAAGCGCGAGGGGATGTC
>JALOOB010000102.1 GCA_025454635.1 Anaerolineae bacterium | reverse complement strand
GGGCCGGTAGCGCCGCCAGAGCCGGACGAACCATGCGTCGCTCTCGCTGAGGCTGACGGTGTTCTCGCCGTACATGCGTCAGACCTCTTCCTCGACTTCGACCTGGATGACCCGGCCAAAGCCCGCGAGCGCGCGCGACTCCGTATGACGGCGCTTGAGCTTGTCGATGGGGGAGAAGGGGAACCCCTGCTCGATGGACACGCTCGGGATGCGCTGCCGGCTTAGCAGGGCGCGCAGCCCAACCAACACAAGCGTGCGGCCTGCGCCGAGGGTGGGACCGGACTGTCGAAGCAGTTCCTCGAGCGGGATGCCTTCAGCCGGCTCGGCCAACGCGAGGGCTTCGAGGATGCGCCACAACTGGCCCTGTCCACGCCCGGGCGGCAAATGGATCGGCTTTCGCCCCGAACAGAGCAGCCCGACGGCCCGTCGCTCGCCCTGCCGGAGGAACTGCGACGCAAGTGACGCGGCGAGGATCACGGCATACTCCTGCGTTGCCTCCGCCTCGGCGCCAGCCTGCACCGTCGCATCCATATCGAGAACGAGCCAGAGATCACCCGATGGCTCGCGGTCGAACTCGCGCACCATGAATTCGTCATGGCGCGCGCTGGCCTTCCAATGGATGCGCCGCAGCGGATCGCCTGGCGCATACGCGCGCAGCCCCCCGACAAGGATCGTTTCCTCCACCGCGCGGTCTGCCGTCGTGGAGCGGCCCGGCGCGCGGCCGCGCGGCAGGTCGAGGTCGGGCAGGTGGGACGCGCGGGGATAGACCATGATCGTGGAGACTTCCGGGTGATGGTGTGTCACGCGGAAGAAGCCGACGGGATCGGCCATCTCCACGTCCCAGGGCCCGAGGCGAAAGACGCCGCGGCGCTGGCAGACGCCCGAGGTCGACCACGTGCGCGCGCCCGTCGACGGGGCCGTCTCCACTCGGTCCACACGGTAGCCCGGCACTTCCGAATAGTCGCGGACGCGCGCCCACAGCACCGGCAGCCAGCCGCGGTTGGTGAGTGTCCACTGCTCGCGGAGCCGATCACCTGCGACGACCCATGCGCCAAACACGCGCCGCTCCGCGCTCACCTGATCGCGCAGCTGCCGCGCCCACAAGTACGCCACGACAATCAGCGCGCCAAGACCGACCAGCAGCCAACTCCAGACTCGGTCGGGCGAGACAAGCTGCGTCACGAAGAGCGCGCCCCACGCGATGAAAGGCCAGGGGCTTGTCGGACGCAGACGGCGAACGACTCCGGCGGCGTTATCCATACGGCGATTATAGCATGCCGTCGCGAAGCGATCCGCGGCTTACGCAATCAGGCGACCACGCGGCCGAGTTTGGCCGCATCCGCGCAGGCAAGTACAATCGAGCGATGGAGCTTACTCAGGTCGGCATTGTCGACACACTGCGGGAGGTGACGGCGAGCGTCTCGTTTGACTACGCGCTGTACTACCGCAAGCGCGGCTCGGCGCCGGTGTTACTGAAAACCCGCGACTTGTTCCTGTCCGCATCGATCATCAAGATCCCGATCCTGCTCGCGTGGGCGCACCTGGAGCGCGGCGGCGCCGTTAGCTCCGATGAGCAGTGCGACCTCGACGCGGAGCCGGCCATTCAAGGCGCGGGTTTCTCGTGGCTGCTGCGCGGGCGGACCGTCCCTTACCACGACGTCCTGCTGTGGATGATGACCGTGTCTGATAACCTGTGCGCCAACCTGGTGATCCGGCGCGTGGGCCTCGCACGGCTGAACGAGACGTTCCGCGAGCTGGGCCTGCCCGACGCGCGTATCGAGCGCAAGCTGATGGACTACGAGGCGCGGGCGCGGGGGCTGGAAAATCGCGTGTCAGTCGCAGATTGTATCCGACTGTACGAGGTGCTGGACGCGCTGCCCGACGACCAGCGGGCGTGGATCGAACCGATGCTGTTGTGGAACACCGACCTCGGCCTGTGGCTGCGGAACGTCGCGCGGGATACGGTTGACTTCTATCACAAAACAGGAAACATCACCGGCGTCCTGCACGATTGGGGCTATACGCGGGAAGCGGACCTGTTTCTTCTAACCCAGAACGTGGCGGATGAGAAAGAGGTGTACCGGCTGCTCGACAGGCTCGGGCCGCTGCTGCTGCGAGGGTAAATAAAGGCCCGCCGGATTGCGACAACCCGACGGGCCGGAACAGGCGGAACCGGGCTAAAGCTGGAAACGTCCGCTTGCTGGGATGACCTTCTGGCTGTAGTTGTGGACGTGCTCAAGCAGCCGCTCGCGCAACTGCTGCCAGTCCTCACCGTTGAGAATGCGGCGCATAGTTTCCATGTCGTTGGTCACTGCGCCGGTGAGAATCTGGGGGCCATGACCGAACACCGTGTACCATGCTTCGGTAGGTTGCAGGCCGAGGCGCATCAATCCCGGGGCGAATTCCTGCATGACGAATTCGAAGTACGACTGCTCGTGCCCGGTCTGGATGTCCCAACTCATCAATAACTTAACCATGCGGACCCACCTTCGCGCGATGTGGAGACGGTTGGTCGGAGGATAACAGAATCGTTAAGTTTAGGCAAGTCGCCATCTGGCTTGCGGCGATATTCACCTTCTTCGCGGCAGTTTGGACACCACTCGCTGCGCAGGAAGGCCGCACGGCCGACGAGTCGCTGCGTCTTGCGCAGAGCGCGGCTGGGGCCGGCGACATCGACGGCGCGCGCGCCATCATGGCCGAGGCATTCGGGCCCGAGGCAGCCACCGCCCCGGGCGCGCGCGCGCCTCGCATCACCCAGACCCTGCTGCGCGTGACGAACGCGCGCGGCGAACGCGCGGTGGGCGTTCTGTTCATGGACTCTGATGGCGGGAAGTCGGCGGCCGCGCTGGCGCAGGAGGCGGCCGCCGCGCTGGCAGACCGAGCGCCGGTCGTAGTGGCCGGGCCTGCGCTCACGATTACCTTGCGATATGGGGACACCCCCTCGCTGCTCGCGTCGCAGGACCGGCTTGTCGCGGCGCTGCCTGACCTGCCCGAGCTCGCGCTACTGCGGGCCGCGCTTTCGACCCGTCACCTCGACTGGCCGGTCACCGAGGGTCTGGTGACGCTGGAGAGCGGCTACCAGGAACGCGTGGACCTCGGACCGGCAGTTCGCGCATGGGACGCGGAGGCGGAGAAGTTGGAGTCGGCTGCAAGACAGGCGGAGGCCACAGGCGAGCCGCTCGACCAGGTGCGCGCGGCGGTGTGGCGCAGCGATGCGCGGCTGTGGCGCGACCTCGCCGCGCTGAGCCGCGCCTCCTATGCAGCCCGCGTCGACGAACAGGGCGCAGGCCCGGAGTGGATTGTGGCGCGCGCCCGCCAGTTTTACGACGAAGGCTCGCTGCGCCGCGAGTGGATCATGCGGCCGGGTGAGACACGGCAGTTGGAGGCGTCGATCCTCGGCTGGCGCTGGGATCGGCTGGCGCTGGCCGCCGCGATGGGGCTGCTCGCCGTGGTGATCGTGTTCGCGGGCGCGGCGCTCGTCGCGCGGTAGCATGCCGCAGGGCTGCCGGCAGCCCTGCGGCGCGCCCTCACTTCAGCAGCAACGGCAGATACGACCGGCTCTTAATCTCCCACGGCGCAAACGTCGGATGCGGGGTCCGCGTGCGGGTCGGAGTCGGCGTGCGCGTGGGAGTCGGCGGCACGGGCGTGCTGCTCGCGCCGTAGATCGCGCGGATCCCCGCGATGTCGTTCGAGTGCAGCCCGCGTTTCAGGCTGCCCGACGGGTAGCTGTAATACATGATGGCGTTGGCGTCGGTGTCATGGCCGAGCGAGAGCCAATGCCCCAGCTCGTGCGTCGCCACGCTCTGCAGGTCCTGCTCGTTGCTCGCGGGATTGCCCGTCGCGTCCCAGGTGTAGTAGTCGTTGAAGCGTATATCCACCTCGACAATCTGGTCGACGTTGCCCCGTTCGCTGAACCACCACGTGGCTTCGGCAAGCGTTTGACTCTGGCCCATATTCTCCCAGTGGACCACATTCTTCCCGTCGTAGCCTGTGGTGGTCACGGATGAGCCGCCGCCATAGGTGAAGCGGAACGCCGCGCCCGCGTTGCCCCACGCGTTGCCGCCCGCCACGATCGCGTTGACAAACGCGTTCGCGCCGCCGCTGCTGCCCGCGTCGCCTGTGTTCACGTTGATGAGATACGGCTCCTCCATCGGGTTTGGACCAAACCACTTCACGTTGTTGAACGCGTAGTTGTCTGGCGCAGCCGCGCCCGTCGCGTCCAGGCTGGCCGCGGCATCCTCCGGCCACACGTTCTCCTGCGCGCCCCGCTCGAAGTCCGCGAGCGACAGTGAGAGGCGAGTCTCGCGATTAACCGCGCGTCCGCCGGCGACGATGTACTTGCCCTGGCCGCCCCCAACGACCTGATAGCCGCCGTTCGCGGGTCCGTCCAGGAAGAGGTACACCTCCTCGCCGGTCAGAAACACGGCTTCTTCCGACGAGCGCATGGTCAGCCCATCCACCGTGCCGCCGCGGATCTGAACCGGGATCAGTGCGCCGCGCGCGATGCCACCGCGCGGCGCCTCGGCCACGCGCAGATAGACCGCGCTCTCGATGATGCCGTCGGGAGTCCATGCCGACTCGATCCGCTCGACGCGGCCCTGCGCGATCACCTGGCTTGCCGCGCTGAGGTCGGAGAGGGGAATGCGGATGCTCACCGCGCTGGAATGCGCGAACGAAAGGACGAAAAGCGCAAGGGCCGCCGCAGACAGCGCGAGCAGCGCACGCCCGAAATGCTTGTTGGGAATCATGGGAAACCGTTCCGGAAAGGGGATGGTATAACTTTATGTGTAGTATAGCGGGGAATATCCAAAATTTCAAGCCAGGGCCGACCGCGAATCATTCACGAATGAACGAATGGCTGCGAGCGCGCACCGAGATTCGTGTATTCGCGCGTTATTCGTGGTCGGCCCACACTACACGGAGGAGACTCTTGCGGACAGACCTTACAACTGTATCGGCCCTCCCAGGAACGCCCTCAACAGCCGCACCGCGCCCTCCACATCGCGCTGGTCGACCATCTGCGACGGCGTGTGGACGTGCCGGCTGGGCAGCGAGAGCGCCGTGGCAGGCACGCCCGCGCGGGCTAACTGGATAGCCGCCGCGTCCGTTGTGCCGCCCTGCAACACCTCGCGCTGGTGCGGGATGCCCTCGCGCTCGGCCGTTTCGATCAGCCGCGCGTTCAGCCCTGGATGGCCGATCATGCCCGAATCCATGATCTTGATCGCCACGCCCTTCCCGAGGCTCACGTCCATCGCAGGCGAGGCATGGGGCAGGTCGCCTGTCAACGTGACGTCGAGCGCGATGGCGAGGTCCGGTTCGAGCGCGTAACCCGCCGTGCGCGCGCCGCGGATGCCCACCTCTTCCTGCGTCGTGAAGACAGCGTAGACGTCGTGGTCGACCGCCGCGTCCTTCAGTTCGCGCAGCAGTTGGACGAGGACCACACAGCCGGCGCGGTCGTCGAGGTTAGGCGAGAACCAGACGTTCCCTTGCGCGGTGAAGCCGGGCCAGAAGCCGCAGACGTCCCCGACCTTCTGCTTCACTTCCGACCGGTCCCCCGCGCCCACATCGATGAAGTAGTCGCGCAGGTCGGGCAGCTTACTGCGCGGCTCGGCGCGTCCATCCACCCCGACCGTGCCGATTGTGCCGTCTGCGAAACGCACCTGCCCGCCCCACGAGGCCAGCGCGTAGATGAACCCGACGCTCGTGAAGCGCATGAACCCCTTCTCGTCCACGTGCGTCACCATCAGGCCGATCTGGTCCATGTGCGCGGCCAGCATGACCCGGCGCGCTCCATCGCCGCCGCGCCCCTTCCTGATCGCGACAAGATTTCCCATCGCGTCGACACTGACTTCATCCACCAGGCCCGCGATTTCCTCGCGGATCACATCGCGAATCTTATCCTCAAAACCGGAGACGCCGAAAGCTTCGGCGAGACGTTTGGCAAGCTGTTGCATTCGAGTTTCTCCTCTAGCGCGACACGTGTTCGAATCCGATGCGACGCAGCGTTGCGTCCATGAGGCGGACGGTGGCCGACAGGTCGTTCAGGTTGAGGATCGCGGCCGGGCCGTGGATGTAGCGGCACGGGACCGCCACCGCAGTCGCGGGGATGCCCGCGCGCACCAGGTGGATCGCGCCGCTGTCCGTGCCGCCCAGGCCGGGCGCCTTGTATTGGACGCGCATCCCCTCGGCCTCGGCAGTCTCCTGCAGGAGGCGCACGATGCCGGGGTGCGCAATCAGGCTGCGATCCATCAGCGTGATCGCGGGGCCGTCGCCGAGCCGCGTCACAGGCGTCGAGTCCTCGTCTGCGGGGCGCGGCAGGTCGTCGCAGATGGTCCCTTCGAGCGCAAATGCCGCGTGCGGGTCGACCCGATAGGCCGCAATGCGCGCGCCGCGCAGCCCGACTTCCTCCTGCACGGTGAACACGCCGTAAAGGTCAACGGGATAGGGCCCGCCTTTGAGCAGGGCGACCAGCGCCGCGCAGCCCGCGCGGTCGTCGAACGCCTTGCCGCGCGCGGTGGGCCAGGCGGGGTCGTCGCTCAACGCAGTATAGGACGTGGCAAAGGTCGCGAAGTCGCCCACCTTCACCTTGCCGTTCGCGCCCTTCTCGTCCGTCGCGCCGATGTCGATGAACAGGTCGTCCGAGTCCACCACGCGGCCCGCCGCATCGCCCTTCTGCAGGTGGGGCACGGGTGCGCCAATGATGCCGGGGACGTGATTCTCGCCGATCACAAGGCGCTTGGCGAGCAGCATCCGCGCGTCGACGGACGGCGCCTTGAACGACAACGTGCCGTTCTTGTTGATCTCCGTGATCATGAAGCCGACTTCGTCCATGTGCGCGGCGAGCATCACGCGGAAGCGCCGCTCAGCGCTCCCTTGCGCTTGCGCAACGCCCCCGGCCTTGAACGCGATCAGGTTGCCCATCGCGTCCACCTGGATGGAATCGACCGCGTCCTGGACCTCCGCGCGGACCAACTCGCGCACGGCCTTCTCGTTGCCCGACGGCCCGAACGCCTCGGACAACCGTCGAAGCAGGTCGCTCAGGGCCGCCATGTCATCAGCGTAAGTCATCGGTCAGGCCCTCCAGTGTCTTCTCATCGAGCCGCGCGATGAAAGCCGCGAGCAGCCGCGCAGCGCGGTCGAGGTCGTCGAGCACGACCGTCTCGACCGCCGAGTGCATGTAGCGGATTGGCACGCTCAGCAGGCCGGTCGGAATGCCTTCCTGCGTTACCTGGATCGCCCAAGCATCCGTGCCCGAGTTGCCGGGCAGCGGTTCGAGCGCATAAGGGATTTCCAACTCGTCTGCGGCTTCGCTCAATCGTTTCACCATGCCGGGATGCAGATTCGGGCCAATGCCGATCGTCGGCCCCTTGCCCATCGGGAAGGTTTCGCCGCCGCTCACCCCGGGCGTCTCGCCAAACGTCACGTCAAGCGCGATGGCGATGTCGGGCGCGACTCCGAAGGCGGCGATCATCGCACCGCGCAACCCAATCTCCTCCTGAACCGTAGCCACCGCGTAGACGTCCCATGCGTGGCGTTGATCGGCCAGATATCCAAGCGCGCCTAGCATGACGGCCACGCTTGCGCGGTTGTCGAGCGCCTTCGTCGCCAGCCGTCCGCCGAGCAGTTCGGTGTGCGGACCGCGGATCGCAACCCGATCGCCGATGCGCACGATGCCGCCGGCGAAGAACTCCGGCGGCCGGCCGAGATCGACGCGCAGGCTCCCCATGGGGGTGACCTTCTTGCGTTCCTCGTCGGAGAGGATGTGCGGCGGGCGGCTGCCCACATAGCCGGGCAGGCCGTCGGGGTAAGCCCCTGCGCCGGGACCGGTGGGGTAGACCGTGACCTCCTGCCCGAGCGCCGCGCGCGGGTCCACCCCGCCGACCTTCGCGACATGGAGGAAGCCCTGCTCGACCTTTGTCACGATTAGGCCGATCTCGTCCATGTGCGCGGCGATCATCACGCGGCCGGGCGGACTTTCTGCGCCGGGCACGCGCGCGATCAGGTTGCCGAGCGCGTCCGTCCGGCTCTCCGCCACCATGTCGCCCGTGAATGAGCGGATGAGTTCCTCGGCGCGACGTTCCGCCCCGGACGGCGCGTCGACCGCGGTGAGTTGCTTGAGAATCTCGGTGAGCCGAGCTTTATGCATGCGCCCTTTCCTTTGAGAGAATTATTGAGGAAGATTAACGCGCCAGTGTGGCGGGATTGTACCTGCGCGTGTCGTGAGGGTCAAGCCGTTAACGTTGAGTGCGGGGAGTCACTCGGAGGATCTCTGTTTATATATCTCGCTCATGAGCATCAGCATCCGCCCGGCGGCCGCGACTTCTGCCTCCGAACGGGTCACGGGATCGCGGGTGGTAATCTGCATAATTGACATGAACCGGTCATATAACGCGGGAACGTTTGCTGACGTCCATCGGATGATAGCCCACCCTTCGTTATTCATGCGCGTTTGAACTTCGAGCGGTAACGCGCCTCGCGCTTCGCGTATCTTGTAGCCCCAGAAGAGAAATGTCGCTTCCAGATGAAGCGGATAGCTCGTCGTCGCCGCGATTCGGCTTTCATAGGTCAAGCGGCACTCAATTTCGTCCGCTTCCGGCGGCGAGCAGTCCACCAGTTTGAAACGACCCCCCGTTCCTATGGAGTGAAATGCGCCGAAGCCCTTGAGCGAATGCGCCCGGACCGGATAATCCTCGAAACCGGTAATGTCGAGCGAATAGGTGAGGTCATCGGTGAAGAGCTCCCGCAGCGCGCCGACGTCGCCGCGATTCCAGGCAGCAACGAAGGCTTGCGCCATCTGTTCCCGGTCGGGCGAATCGGCCGGCGACTGCCCCGCGGTGACCTCTGTGACTCCAGGGTTGTCGTCGCGCAGATAGACGACCCGTTCGCCCGGGGTCAGCTCCCTGGCAGACCGGCTGCGCGCGAGCGCAAGGAGCTCGTCGAGCGGCAGCTCATAGACCCTCACCGCATCGCTGGCAACGGCCAGGCGCCGGCCGTCCGCGCTGAGTGAGAGCGCGGCAACAGCGGTTTTCCCGGAGGCTAGGGTGAACAGCTCCCGTCCGGCGATCGCATCCCAGACACGAACCGTGCCATCGGCTGAACCCGTATAGAGACGCGCTCCGTCATGTCCAAATAGGATGGCTGTCAGGTTGTCGGTGTGGCCGCGCAGATCGAAAAGCTCACGCGCGCTCCAACTCTCGTCCGCTGCCGTCACTGCCCACACCCTTGCGACCGGGCCGCCAGACATAGCCGCAAGTTTGGCGCCATCGGGGCTGAAACTGATCCCGCTGACAGTCTCCTGGCCCGATGTCAGCCGGAGCAGCTCTTTGCCGGTGGTAAGCTCCAGTATCTGTATGAGCCCCTCCTTCTGACCGACCGCAAGCGCCTCGCCCGTCGGGGCAAAGGCAATCGTGTATGCGGGCGTCTCGACCGCGTACCAGAAGCGCGCGACAGGTGAGCTTGTCGAGCCATCAACTGGCAATTCCCAAGACCTAAGGCGCGGCTCGCCCTCTCCGACAACAGGGAGCGCAGCCGCAAGAAGCGAACCGTCCGGACTGATTGCCACGTCGACGACGGGTGCGGCTGCGCCGCCGGGGCGCGTGAATGAGACTGACACCCTGCCGTTTTGGTACACTTCGCCAAGCGCCAGGTCAGTGGTCCGCCAGAAAAGCACCTCACCATTCTCAGTCCCTGCCACTAGAATGCGCCCGTCTGCTGACTGCGCGAGAGAAGTAACCTCCGCGCCCAAACTTCCGTACCGCTCCCGGTGCGGCTCCGCGACGGACAAGCCTCCGGACCTCGTGTCGCCCGGCAGTGACCAGTTCTCCACGGTTCCGTCCCGGCCAGTGGCAATCGTCAGCGCAGTCCCGTCGGCACTCAGCAGAGCAGCCACGCTTCCGCCCGGTGCGGGAATTGCGGCCACTTCGCCGCCCAGGACCGTGTCCATCACCCAAGCTGTGTGATCAAAGCCGCGCGCAAAGAGCAGTCCGTCTCCCTCGCTAAAGTCGAGTGCGGCTATGCCCGCGTCCTCCGAGCGCGTCGCCAGCCCGCGGCCGGACGGGATTTCCCAGACGCGCAGCGGACCGCGGACGCGGCCGGTTGCGAGCAAGCTCCCGTCAGCGCTGCACGCGAGCGCTGATTCCAGGAACGGCTCGTCGAGCGGAATCTCGGCGGCTTGCGCCCCGGCCTGCGCGTTCCAGAGTTCGAGCGTGTCGGGCGTCTGAACAAGCAACTGCTCGGGCCCGCAGAAAATGACCCGGAGCGCCCCGACGTGGTCTGGCGTGAGCGTTGCGATCCTGGCGCGCGCAACCGTGTCCCAGATTTCGATCATCCCGGCTTCTCTCAGCAGCGCGAGCCGGCGTCCGTCTTGGGAGATATCGAGCCCGTTGACTTTCGCATCATGTTTGCCGGCTTCCAGCCACACCGTTCCCGTGCCGATTTCCCATACGGCGGCAACGCGTTCGCTATCCAGGCCGGCGAGCAAGTTGCCATCGCGGCTGAAGCGGAAACTCTCAATAGGGCTGG
>JALOOB010000394.1 GCA_025454635.1 Anaerolineae bacterium | reverse complement strand
GGCTGGCCGAGCGCGGCGAAGCTCGACGCGTAGGGCGAATGGGTGTGGGCCATGCCGAAGACGTCGGGCCGGCTGCGGTAGACGAAGAGGTGCGTGTCGGTGTCGATGGACGGGGCGAGATGCCCTTCGACCACTTCGCCGTCGAGGTTCACGATGACCATGTCCTCGGGCTGCATCTGCTCGTAGCTGTAGCCGCTCGGCTTGATCACCACGAGGCCGGTTTCCTTGTCGCGGGCGCTGACGTTGCCGCTGGTCATCTTGACCAGGCCGTTCTTCGGCAACTCCAGGTTGCACTTCCAGACGATTTCGCGCAATGCCTCAAGCATGAGATAAGTCCTTTCTCCTGGTAAAGATTGAAGATTTGAGATTGAAGATGCGAAGCGCGGACCTTATTCTTTGATCTTCAATCTTCAATTCTCAATTCCCACGTGGAGCAGTTCGTCGACGAGGCGCCGCGCGGCGACGACGGCCTCGAACGGTTTGCCGGTCGGGTCCATGTGCGCCCACATCTCGACGGTGAGCGGGCCGCGGTAGTCGATGCTCGCGAGCGAGCAGAAGACCGCTTCGAGCGGCACGATGCCCGCGCGGAAGGGGATGCCGCGGATGATCTTCGGCTGGGAGTCCTTCACGTGCACCGCGACGATGTGATCCTTGCAGAGCGGCAGTTCCGCGACCGGGTCGTAGCCGCAAGCGGCCACGTTCGCCATGTCCGGGTAGACCTGGAACCAGGGCGAGTTGACGTGGCGGACGGTTGCCATGGTCGTGACGAGCGAGGCGCTGGACGGGACATCGACGTTTTCGAGCGCGAGCATGACGCCTGCCTGCGCGGCCCACTCGGCCACGCGGCAAAGTCCTTCGTGGTAGCGCGCCATGGTTTCGGCGTCGCTCGGCTCGAAGTAGACGTCGTAGCCGGGCACCTGGATGATCCGCACGCCGGTGTCAACCGACAGAGCGATGGACTTCGCGACGATCTCGAAGGCGCGGGCGCGGGTGCCGGGGTCCTTGCTGCCAAGCGGGAAACGGCGCTGGCCGCTCAGGCACAGGGTCATGACGGGCACGCCGCTGTCTGCGATGGCCCGGCGGAGCGCGGCGCGCTCGCCCTGCGACCACTCTAACCGCGCCAGTCGCTCGTCCGTCTCGTCGATGGAGATCTCGGCGTAGTCGTAGCCCGCGTCTGCCATGCTGCTCAGCCGCCGGTCCCACGACCACTCGGCCGGCAGCGCCTTCTCATATAAGCCAACGGCTCGTCTATCAAGCGGATACATACGGTTGTCCTTGATTGCGGATTGAAGATTGAGGATTGATGATGGAAGATGGAAGATCGAAGGGGAGTTTTCAATCTTCCATTTTCAATTCTCAATCTTCAATCCTCACGCGTCCATCATCGCGCGCGCCATGTTCACCCAGCGCGGCAGCCGGGAGTGGTCGCCGTTGACGGTGTAGATGTCGCGGAAACAGAGCTCCAGGTTGCAGTCGCGGGCGGCGGCGAACGTGTCGCGCAGGTCCTTCTCGACCAGATCCCACTGCGGATATGCGCCGCTGATGTACGCGGGCGTGGGCTTGCGCGAGTAGACGTACCGCTTGCCGATGATCTCGGCGGCCTTCTGTTGGTTGGTCCAGCCGGAAATGCTCACCGCGCGCAGGTTGGGCACCGCCTTCTCGATGGCAGGCAGGCGGTCGTGCACGGCTTCGCAGCAACCCCAGTAAGCCAGGCCAAACGGCTTCGCGACGTCGGAGAAGTACGGGAGAAACATCTCGGCGAACATCTTTGGCCCCATCGGCGCGCATTCCTGCGCTTCGAGCCACACCCAGCAGTCGCTCAGGCGAACGGGTTCGGATTCGGATGGAAGATTGGAGATTGAAGATTGGCCCTCGCTGCCTGTGTTTCTATCTGCAATTTTCAATCTTGAATCTTCGTTGCGCTCCAAATCGGACACGTAGCCGTAGCTGCCGGGGCAGGGCATCCAGGCGTCGGTGTTCTGGTACAGCAGCCCCTCGCGTTCGAGGAAGGCGAAATGGTCGAGCCGGTCATCCCGCACGAGGGCCATCAGGCGGTGGATCAGCTCCGGCTCGTCGTAAACCCAGTAGAGCAGGCGGTCGTTGCCGATCATCTTGAAGACGTCCTGCGTCAGGCCGCCGTAGAGGTTGCCGAGCCACGGGCGGTAGCCGGGGTCAGGGTCGAACCAGTCGTAGCCGCCGACGCGCACGGGCAGGATGTCCCCGAAGATGTCCATGAGCAGGTCGCGGCGGCGCAGGCTTAGCTCGCGGTCGACGCAGCGCGTGCGCAGGTGGAGCTTGTCGACGTCGGCCGCGGAGCGCACCGCAAAGTCGAACGCGTATGCCAGGTCGGTCCCGTCGGTGGCGGTGGCGTGGTGCGCGACGAGGGGCGCGCCGTAGTCGGACATCTGGAGTTCCCACGGGATGCGGAAGTACGGGTCCACGACGATATCGTCGCCGATTTCGTCCGCGTGGCGCACGATCTCTAAGAGCGACTTCTCGATGTTGCGCAGGTACGGGTCGCGGCAGACCAACTCCTCCGGTCCAACAAAGTCGGGCAGCATGCAGGTCTCGACCAGGATGACCGGCCGCTCCATCTTCAGGTCCTTGACGGCCTTCCACAGCCGGCGGCGCTCGGCCATGACCGGGTCAGCGGCGTGCTCCATCCACCGGGCCGCCAATGCGCGCAGCGTGTTGCGTTCCTGAGTATCGAGCATTTCCTGCCTCCTAAAGCGCAAGTTGGCAACTTGCGCCACACGCTACGCGTGCTGCCGCTGACGGACCAACAGGTGATTGAGCACGACGGCGAACAGCAGGACGCTGCCCTTTGCCACGCCTTGCCAGTACGGCGGGATGACGGTCATCAAACCGGTCGTGACCGCCACGATGATCAGCGCGCCGATCATGGTCTTTGCGACCGAGCCCTCGCCGCCGGAGAACGCAGTGCCGCCGAGCAGCACGGCGATGATGCAGTCGAGCTCCATGCCTTCGCCGGAGAGCGGATCGCCCAGGGACATGTAGCTGGCGCGGGCGACGCCGGCCATGGCGGCGAAGAAGCCGACCATGATGTACAGGATCCAGACGTACTTGACCGGGCTGATGCCGGAGAGCTCGGCCGCGGTCTTGTTGCCGCCGATAGCTGCGGCGTACTTGCCGAGGATCGTTTTCCGCTGGACGATGACCAGGGCGCCGATCACGATCAGGGCGACGAAGAAGGCGGCCGGCAGGCCCAGGATGAGACCCTCGCGCTTCTGGGTCGCGGTGCTCTTGATGGCCGAGGTGCCGTCGGGCACGATCAGGAGCGCGATGCCCTTGAACAGGTTGAGCGTGACGAGGGTGGCGATGACCGGGGTGATGCGCAGCTTCATCACATTGAAGCCGTTCAGCAGGCCCATCAGGACACCGACGACCATCGTGACGGCAAAGGCCGGCACGAAGCCAAACCCGTTGAGAATCATCAGCGAGAAGACGACCGCGGCGAGGCTCATCGCGCTGCCCACGGAGAGGTCGATGTAGCCGGAGATCATCAGCAGCGTGAACGCGCCGCTGACGGTCAGGATGGGCGCGGACAGGCGCAGCATATTGATGAGGCTGTCGGGGCTCAGGAACGCGCCGCGGCCGAACAGGCCGACCGTATTGACCTTGACCAGGCTGAAGATCACCACGATCACGAGCAGGACGACGTAGATGTAGTACTTCTTG
>JALOOB010000393.1 GCA_025454635.1 Anaerolineae bacterium | reverse complement strand
GAAGACGAGCTACGTGCGGCAATAAGCGCTGCGCAACTGGATGCCTTCGTAGCCTCCCTGCCGCAGGGACTAGACACGCCCCTGGGCGAGGGCGGCGCAAAACTCAGCGGCGGCGAACGTCAGCGCCTAGCGATCGCACGCGCCCTGCTCAAGGATGCGCCCGTGCTGCTCCTCGACGAGCCGGCGAGCGGCCTGGATGCTACGACAGAGGCGAACCTGTGGGATGCCCTTCGGCCCCTGATCGAAGGCCGCACCGTGCTGCTCATCACGCACCGCCTCGGAAATCCCCTTGGCGGCAGCCGCATCGCCGTAATGAACGGCGGTCGCGTGGTCGAGCAAGGCGATCATGCGTCGTTGGTGGCCGCCGGCGGGCTCTACCGCCAGCTGTGGGACCGGCAGACCGAGCAAATCGGATGAGATGCAGCGCTTTTCTTGCTTCGCTCCGCCCTCCATGCTATAATGCCTCTTCCGTCGGGCCATGGACCGCATATGCGCGCGTCGCCCGCCCTTTATCCTTTCGGAGGCAAGTTTCCTGTGGAAGTTTACCTGTACCTTGCGCAGATCGTCCTGGCCATCGCCATCATCGCGGTCGTCCTGATCCAGTTAAAGGACGCAGGCATGAGCAATATGTTCGGCGGCGGCGCCGATATGGGCGTCTATAAGACCCGCCGCGGCGTTGAAAAGACCCTCTTCAACGCGACGATCATCCTCAGCGCCATCTTCATGATCCTTTGTGTGGTGACTGTGCTCGTCGCCGGGTAAGGCACCTTTGGGCAGATATCTTCGCTGGCAAGCGGTTATCGCAATCCTCGGGATCGCGCTGCTTGCGGCCCTGCTCCGTTACACGGCCTATAACTTCACCAGCGTCACCGTCCCGGATCGCGGCGGTGAGCTGGTGGAGGGCATGGCCGGGAATCCCCAGTTCCTTAACCCCCTCCTGAGCCAGTACAACCAGGTGGACGGGGTTCTCGCCAGCCTGCTCTTCAACGGCCTCACGCGCCTCGACGAACGCGGCAACGTCGTCCCCGACCTCGCCGAGACCATGACCATCAGCCCGGACGGCTTAACCTACGATTTCAAGCTGCGGTCAGGGCTCTACTGGCATGACGGCATGCCCGTCACCGCGAATGACGTGCTGCATACCGTGAAGACCATGCAGGCCGAGGATTTTCCGGGAATGGCGTGGCTCAGCGCGCTGTGGCGCGAGGTAGAGGTCACTGCGCCGGAAGGGCCGGAAGGCTCCACTGTTCGCTTCCAGCTTAAGCAGCCCTTCGCGCCGTTCATCGATTACACGACCATTGGCCTGCTGCCCGCGCATCTGTGGCAGGACGTGCCGACGGCCGATCTGATGAGCTCGCAATATAACACCCGCCCCGTCGGCACAGGCCCCTTCCTGATTGACAATATCACGGCTACGGAAGCGCGGCTCAAGACAAACCCCACGTACCACGGGACTGCGCCGTTCCTCGATGGCGTCACGATTCGCTTCTATCCCGACCACCAGAGCCTCATGCCGGCTTACGAGCGCGGCGAAATCGACGCGATCAGTTGGCTGTGGCCGGAAGACATGGCAAAAACGTCGGAACTTGAGGATCTGCAGCTGTTTTCGGCCCCGATTTCGGGCTACACCGTCGTCTATCTGAACCATCAGAACCCGAATACGCCCTTCTTCAAAGACGCGGCCGTCCGCAGGGCATTGCTGTACGGTCTGGACAGGCAGCGGCTGATCGACGCGGTGCTGCAGGGACAGGGCCTGGTGGCGCACTCGCCGATCATGCCGTACAGTTGGGCCTACGATTCGGAGGTTCCGAGATACGACTACGACCCCGAGACAGCGCGTCAATTGCTGGACCAGGCGGGTTGGGTGGATAGCGACGGCGACGGCGTTCGCGATCGCGAGGGGGTGAAGCTGGCATTCGTTCTTCTGGGCAAGGACAAGGCCAAGCTGGACGCGATCAGCGCGA
The DNA here is from genome assembly GCA_025454635.1 of Anaerolineae bacterium. Classification (GTDB taxonomy): domain Bacteria; phylum Chloroflexota; class Anaerolineae; order CG2-30-64-16; family CG2-30-64-16; genus JALOOB01. The sequence goes on along the minus strand of JALOOB010000393.1, from coordinate 1,418 downwards.
TGTGGGCCGACATCGGCGTTCAAGCGGAGCCGCAGGCGGTAAGCCTCCCCGGTCTGACCGCCGACTTCCTCGCCCCGCGCGCGTTTGACGCTGCGTTGGTGGATTGGGAGCTTTCGGGCGATCCCGACCCGTACCCGCTGTGGCACTCGACGCAGGCCAAGACCGGCCAGAACTACTCCGGCTGGGAATCCCGGCGCGCGGATGAGGCGATTGAGCGGGCGCGCTCACTCCCTGATCACGAGAGCCGGATCCCCTACTACAAGGACTTCCAGCGCATCTTTAGCGAGGAGGCTCCGTCGCTTCTGCTCTACTACCCAGTCTACACGTATGGCATACGGAACAAGGTGCGCGACGCGCAGATGGGCCCTCTCAACACACCTGGCGACCGCTATCGCAGCATCGCCAACTGGTATATCGTGACGAAACGTGTGACCGTGGGCAGTGCGGGTGCGCAACGGACTGCTGTGCCGATTCCTACGCGCGCGACAGAGCAAAGCTCGGGCGTACTTGACACGTCGGGGAAATAGTGTTATAAAACGACCTACAACCGAACAGTTGGCCGAAGTGGCGGAATGGCAGACGCGCTAGGTTCAGGACCTAGTGAGCATTAAGCTCGTGAGGGTTCAACTCCCTCCTTCGGCATCCATCGAGATCCCGCGGCTGTGCCGTGGGATTTTCTGCCTTAGAGCCAGTGACTCCATTTGTGGCAACCGGAGTGCAGGGTGTCCGTGCTCAAGTCGTTGCGCAAAGTGATCGGTCCGTCGCGAGTCATGACCCTTGCGGCGCTTGCCGCGGTCGTCTTCTTTGCGGCCGGCTTCGTGGAGCTGGCAGTGACAAGGCGGACGATGGAGGGGCATTACGGGCAGGCGTTGGAGCGGCGGGACCGGCTGGAGCGACAGAACCTGCTCTTGCAGCTTCAGTTGGAGCGCGGTCAGCGCGGCGAACTCGCCCCGGGCCAGGCGTGGGATATGTTCGGCCGGTTGCCCAAAGGCGTCAACGGCATGCAGATGTCGCCGGCGCCGGTCGTGGAGCCCGCGGCGCCGGCAGAGCCGGAAGGACCACCGTGGCGGTCCTGGCTGAAGGCCTTGGGTCTAAATTGACAGACGGGCAAAAGCGCGTATAATAACAAAACATTCGACGCGGGGTGGAGCAGTGGCAGCTCGTTGGGCTCATAACCCAAAGGTCGCAGGTTCGAATCCTGCCCCCGCAACCTAAAAGAGACCTGGTAGCCCGACTGCCAGGTCTTTGTTTTCTCGCCCATCCGCGGCGCAAAAGCCCCTGATTTGACCGCGATGGAGCGACCGGATATAATACTGCACGTATCGGCGACGTAGCTCAGTGGCAGAGCAAGCGGCTCATAATCGCTGGGTCGACAGTTCAAGTCTGTCCGTCGCCACCTAAGTCTTTATCTTGTAGGT
>JALOOB010000101.1 GCA_025454635.1 Anaerolineae bacterium | reverse complement strand
CCTCGATCTCACCACACGACACCTCTTGCACCATGTCCCACGTGAACCCCTCCGCGGTGAAAGTGGGAATGTCCTTCACCCAGCGCTTTTCGTTCCCCTCCAGCAGGTAGACGTGCGGGCTGCGCTCGCACTTGAGCAGCACGGGCGGCGGGTACTCCCACACGATCTCCTGAACTCGCAGCGGCAACTCCTTGACCGCAGCAATGTCACCCCGGAAGAGCCACGGCAGCGCCAGCAATGCAACGAGCGCCCACCCGACGTAGAGCAGCGCGCCGCGGGCGAATGCGCGGTGGAGGGCCGAGATCCAATGTACCCGCTCCGTTCGCGCCTGCCCAATGAGCAGAGCGGCGAGGATGACGATGTTGACGATGTTCCAGCCGACGAAGACAAGGCGATTCGGCGTGAGGCGGTCGTTGAGGGTGCGATAGACGATAGCGGCCATCGCATAGAGGCTGATGATCAGCGCGAGCGCTGCCAGCGCGATGATGCCCCTGCGGAGCCAGCGCTGTCCCCGAACGCTCAGATCATCTTCGCGCACAGGCGTGGCGCCGAGCAGCAGGCCGATCACCGCAAAGAGCAGCGCGTTGAATGCCACCAGGATGGAGCGGTTGTCAAACGGCTCGCGCCAGTTGAAGGGGATGAAGGCGAGATAGACAGCCAGCATGATCACGGCGAGCGGCAGCAGCAGCCGCAGCAGCAGCGCGACGAGCTTGCTCAACCCTTCGTCGAAGGGCTGGTCAACCGGCCTGGCCTTCGGGTCGTAGACCAGGGCCACGGCGATAACCGCAATCAACCCGCCGCCGCCGGCCACGAAGAGCCGCTGCGTGACCATTGAAGGGATGATGCCGAGCGCGGCAAACAGGCCGAACGTGATCAGCGTGAAGAGGCCCCATGCCGCGCCCAGCAGCCCAGCCACGACGAAGGCCTCCAATGATTTGAACAGGAACGCGAAACGGTTGGACGCGTCGCGGCTGCGGCCGAGCGCGACGAGACCGACGGCCGCCCAGCCAAGCAAGGCCAGGTGCAGCGCCATCAGTCCCAGGTATTGCTCCTGGAACGCGCGCGGCAGGACTTGGCCGACGGTCAGCAGCGCATAGCCGAGCGCCGCTGCCATGCCAAGCACTGCGGCGAGCGCAGTCGGCCACTGGCGGTTGCCGGCCAGCGTGAGAAAGAGCGAAAGCGCGGCGGCGGTCAGCGGGCCGAGCAACAGCAGCACGGCGGGGAAGAGGTAATGCGGCTGCCCGGTGATCGGGTTGTTGATTTCGATGGCGAACCGCTCGGTGTCGGAGAGCAGCCAGAGCAGCAGGCCGTTGAGCAGGCCGACCGGCAGCGCCCACCCCCACTGGATGACGCGGCCCTTTGCCTGCTTTGCGGCGTAGGCGAGGCGGTAGTGCCAGGCGGCCAGAAGCAGGTTGTCGCCCGCCTGCGCGTAGTGGCCTTCGAGGGCTTCGGCAAATTCGGCTTCCGCGCCGCTCCTGACCGCCTGCCCGTAGACGCGTTCAAGCCCTTCGGGGTCGGCGGAGAGGTTGCGGACGATTTCGAGGTAGGACATAGAGACGGCTCCCGAGTGGTGGAGGGGGAGCGCGTCTATCCCGCTCCCGCCCTGAGGACGGCAGAGGAAATTGAATCGTTCCTTACGACAGCGCGAGCCACTTGCCCGCTGTGACGCGCGCCAGTTCGGCGGGGGTGACGCGCAGCAGCGTGCGGTCGTCGCCGCCACCGCCATAGAGCACGGTCATTGACTCGATGCGCCAGTCGATGAGTGTGGACAGGGGCCTGAGATGGCCGAAGGGTGGCACGCCGCCGGCCGCGTAACCCGTGACCGCGAGCACGGTGTCGCGGTCCGCCAGCTTGACCTGCTTCTTGCCGACGCCGAATTCGTCGGCGATGGGGCGGCGGTCGACGGTCTCCTCGCCGCGCGCGATCACTAGGACAGGCTCGTCCTTGACGAGGAAGAGCACGGTCTTGATGATCTGGTCGGACGCGACACCGAGCGCGGCTGCGGCGGCCGCAACGGTGGGGGTCTCCAGCGTCATGGGGACGATTTGCGCGTCGATGCCCTGCGCGGCGAGGAAGGCGGCGAGGTCGGACGGGCCGCGCGGCGCGGTCATGCCTGCGCCTTTGCTTCGGCGGGCGGCGCCTGGTGGCGGAGGGCGGCCATGCTTCCTGCGCCGAGGTAAATAACGACCGACACAAGGCCCATCAACCCGGCGACGAGCGCCATCGAAACCCCCAGGCCGGCGCGCTCGCCCACGAAGCCGAGGACGGGCTGCGCGATGAGCGAGCCGAGGCCGGCGGACTGCGCGAGGAAGCCGGTGATCAAGCCGGTGCGCTCAGGATTGCGGCCGTTCAACTCAGCCATGATGTTGGGGAAGATGCCGCCCATGAAGATGCCCAGCCCGAACAGCCAGACATACGCCATCATGGGTGTTTGCGCGGTCAGCAGGAGCAGGCCTGTGACCAACCCGCCCCAACCGCTCCACCACACCAGTTCGCCGCTGGCGCGGAACAGGGCAAGCCGGGCGTTGATGAGGCGGCCGACGAGCAGCCCGAGCCAGAGGATCGAGAGACCGGACGTGGCGGCGAGGGTGGCGAAGCCGAGTTCCTTGTTCAGGTACAACGTGATCCAGTTGGATGCGCCGAACTCAGAGGCCACGTAGAGCATCATGGCAATGGCGCCCATGAGGATGGCGCGCTCGCGCAGCACCTGGAGCGCGCGCGGCCGCGGCGCGGAAGCTGTGTGTTCGGTTTTGACTGCGCGGGGGAAGCGCAACCTCGCCACGATCAGCAGCAGGATGGCGGTCGGGATGATGGACAGGAGCCAGACGGGCCGCCAGCTTCCCGTCGCGACCAGGAGCAGGCCGATCAAGAAGGGGCTGACGAACGCGCCGATGCTGAAGAAGACGTGGACGATGTTCATAAGGGAGCCGCTCTTGCCGTTGCCGACGAGGGCGGGGACAATGTTGACGGAAGTCTCGATGAAGCCGGCTGCGATGTTGAGGAAGAAGAACGCGGCGACGGCGACATAGAACGACGGCGCAAGCCCCATGGCTGCGAGCAGGACGATTTCGGCCGCGAAACCGACGAGGTAGGACGCCTTTACGCCTTTCCTGTCGGTCAGGAGGCCGGAGAGCATCGGGCCAATGATGAAGCCAAGTGCGCCTGCGCCGAGCATGATGCCGGCGGAGCCTTCGAGGATGTCGAACGTTTCCATCATGGAGGGGAGCAGCGCCCCGACGAGGAGCATGATGACGCCGTGCTGGGTCATGGCAGCGCACGTGACGCTAATGAGGGTGGAGCGTTTGGAAGAAGTCAAGATAACCTCGAATCCGGATGTTCTGCGAGCGGTGGTCGAAAACGATTTTATCTGATAATGACGGGCGTCACAAGAAATGGAGACGAGCAACAGACCAAAGAAGGCGCATCCTTCGACTGCGGCACGAAGCCTCCCCTCAGGATGCCGACACTGGCGGACGCATCCCGCTCCCTTGGTCCATTGGCGGCGCTATGCTACACTGAGAGTCCTACTACTCACCGGATGGATATTGTGCCGCAACCCGAATCACCCCAGTTCGCCGCTACCTACCGCTGCATCCGCGGATGCCCGGGCTCTTACGACGTTTTCAGCGTGATGTACCGCTGCCCCGCGTGCGGGGGGCTGCTGGAGGTGGCGCACGACGACGCTGCGCTGGCCGCGGCGCGGGATGGCGCGGGATGGCGCGCGCTCTTCGAGACGCGGCTGCGGGGATCGGGCGTGTGGGCGAAGCGCGAATGGGTCCTGCCGCAACTCCCCGAAGAGAAGATCGTGACGCTGGGCGAGGGATGGACGTCGCTTGTGCCTGTCCCACAGCTTGGCCGCGACCTGGGGGCGGGCGACCTGTGGGTGAAGCAGTGCGGCATTAGCCATACAGGCTCGTTCAAGGACCTGGGCATGACCGTGCTGGTGAGCGCGGTCAATCAGATCATGAGCGCGGCCGGCTCGACGGTGCGCGCGGTGGCGTGCGCCTCCACCGGCGACACCTCGGCCGCGTTGGCCGCGTATGGCGCGGCCGCGGGCATCCCGACCATCGTGTTCCTGCCCGCGGGCAAGGTCACCACCGCGCAACTCATCCAGCCGATCAGCCACGGGGCGCGCGTGCTGGCGCTGGACACCGATTTCGACGGCTGCATGGCGATCGTGCAGGAAGTGACGCAGGACGACTCCATCTATCTCGCCAACTCGATGAACTCGCTGCGCGTCGAGGGGCAGAAGACCGTCGGCATCGAGATTTGCCAGCAGCTTGACTGGCAGGCGCCGGACTGGATCGTGCTGCCGTCGGGCAACCTCGGGAACATCTCCGCGCTGGCGAAGGGGCTGGCGCTGGCGCGCAAGCTGGGCCTGATCGACCGGCTGCCGCGGCTGGTTGCGGCTCAGGCGCAGAAGGCGAACCCGCTCTACCTGGCGTACCGGCGCGGGTTCGACCGGCTCGAACCGGTGACTGCGGGCGCGACGTCCGCGTCCGCGATTCGCATCGGCAACCCAGTCAGCTACGAGAAGGCGGTGGCGGCGCTGCGCGATTTCGACGGGTTGGTCGAGCAGGCGGGCGAGGATGAGCTGGCGGACGCATGCGCGCTGGCGGACCGCCGCGGGCTGTACACCGATCCGCACACGGGTGTGGCGCTGGCGGTGGCGCGGAAACTCGCCGCGCAGGGCGTGATCGAGGCGGGACAGCGGACGGTGGTCATCTCCACCGCGCACGGGCTCAAGTTCAGCGAGTTCAAGGTCGGTTATCACGAAGGGACGCTGGCTGAGGTGGTGGCGCGGCGCCGCAACCCGCCGGTCGAACTGCCGGCGGACAGCCGGCTGGTGAAGGATGAGATTCGGCGCTGGCTGGACGAAACGTAGCGCAAGTTGCGACTTGCGATGCAAGTCGGTGACTTGCGCTACGGAGATAACTTGCGCTACGGGATACGACCTCGAGGAGGAGGCACTTCATGGATATCGGAGTTCCCAGGCAGAAACGGCCCTTTGACTTTCGCGCGGGGCTCACGCCGATGGGCGTTGAGGTTCTGACGCGGCAGGGGCATCGCGTCTACGTCGAGCGGGACGCCGGGCAAGGCAGCGGCTTCGACGATGAGCGCTACCGGGCCGCGGGCGCGCAGATCTGCTATTCGGTGGAAGAGGTTTACGGGCGCTCGGACATGGTGCTCTCTGTGTCGCGGCCGACGCTGCCGGAGTTCGACCTGCTCCACGAAGGGCAAATCCTCTGCGGCTTCCTCCATCTCGCGGTTGCGCACCCGTCGAAGATCGAGCTGCTGTTGAAGCGGAATGTCACGGCAATCGCGTACGAGACGATCGAGGACGGCGACGGCTACCGTCCGGTGCTGACCGCGGCGAGCCAGATTGCCGGGCGGATGATCCCGCCGGTGGCGGCGCAACTGCTCCAGAACAACTCGGGCGGGCACGGGATGTTGCTCGGGGGCGTGCCGGGGGTGCCGCCCGTGCGGGTGGTCATCCTGGGCGCGGGCACGGTGGGCAGCAACGCCGCGCGGCTCTTTGCCGCGATGGGCGCGCACGTGACGGTGCTCGACGCGGAAATCCACCGGTTGCAGGCGCTCGAAGACAAGATTTGCAACGTCGACACGATGGTGTCTTACGACTTCAACATCGCGCGCATGGTCAAACGGGCGGACGTGCTCGTGGGCGCGGTGTTGGTGCCGGGCGCGCGGACGCCGCACCTGGTGACGCGCGAGATGGTCCGCTCGATGAAGCCGCGCTCGGTGATCATCGACGTGGCAATCGACCAGGGCGGATGCGTAGAGACGAGCCGGCCGACCACGTATCAGAACCCGACCTATCTGGAAGAGGGTGTCATCCACTACTGCGTGCCCAACATGACGGGGGTCGTGTCGCGCACGACCACGCACGCGTTTATCAACGCCGCGTGGCCGTATCTGCGAGAGATCGCCGAGAAGGGGCTGGAGGCCGCGCTGCAGGGGAACGACGCGCTACGACGCGGGCTGCACATGCACGCGGGACAGATCGTTCATCCGGGCCTTGCCGCTTCGATCGTGAGCGACGCGGGAGGTGAGGCATGAGGAACGTCTCGTACCAAAGCAAGCTCTGTTCCGCGGACATGGCCGTCGAGGCGATCAAGTCGCATGACCGCGTCTTCATGACGGGCAACTGTTCGGTGCCGAAGGAACTGCTCGGCGCGCTGGTGCGCCGCGCGCCGGAACTCGAGGACGTCGAGATTGTCCAGGTGCTGACCATCGGGCCGTCGGAATACGTCGCGCCCCAGATGGAGGGGCACATCCGGGTTAACTCGTGCTTCATCAGCCACAACGTGCGCAAAGCGGTGAATGAGGGCCGGGCGGACTTCACGCCGATCCTCCTGAGCCAGATCCCGCGCGCGCTGCGCGAGCCGAGCCTGCTCAGGCCGAACGTGGCGATGATCCACTGCTCGCCGCCCGATGAGCACGGCTACTGCACGTTTGGCGTTGAGGTTGGGTTGACCAAACCGGCGGCGGAGTCAGCGGATATCGTGATCGCGGAAGTGAACGATCAAATGCCGCGCACGCTGGGGGATAGCTTCATCCACATCAGCCGGCTGACGCGGATCGTGCCCGTGAGTTATCCGATCGTCGAGGTGCCGATGGGGTCGCCAGGCGAATTGCAGAAGCAGATCGCGTCGAACATCGCGGACTTGATCCCGGACGGCGCGACGATGCAAATGGGCATCGGCGAAATCCCGGATGCTGTGCTTCTGTACTTGAAGGACAAGCGGGACCTGGGCATCCACACGGAGCTGTTTTCCGACGGTGTGATCGAGCTGATCGAGATCGGCGCGCTGACCAACTCGCAGAAGACGATTCACCGGGGCAAGTGCATCGCGGGCTTCGCGCTGGGCTCGCAGCGGCTGTATGACTACATCGACAACAACCCGATGTTCGAGTTTCATCCGCAGGATTACGTGAACGACCCGTTCGTGATCGCGCAGAACAACAAGCAGGTGGCGATCAACTCGGCGCTGGAGGTCGACCTGACCGGACAGGTGTGCGCGGATTCGATCGGGCCAATGTTTTACAGCGGGGTGGGCGGGCAGCTCGACTTTATGTATGGCGCGCTGCGCTCGCCGGGCGGGGTGCCGATCATCGCTCTGCCGGCGACGGCGAAGGACGGGCAGATCAGCCGGATCGTGCCGATGCTCAAGCACGGCGCGGGGGTGGTGACGACGCGCAACCATGTGCGGTATGTCGTGACGGAGTACGGCGTGGCGGACCTATTTGCGCGCAGCGTGCGCGAGCGCGTGCACGGGCTGGTGAATGTGGCTGCGCCGCAGTTCCGGGATGAGCTGCTGCACTTCGCCAAGCAGCAGCACTGGATTTAGGAAATCGGTCGGTAACCACAAACACACGAAGGCGCCAAGTGTCACTAAGATTTTTAGTGATACTTGGCGCCTTTTGGTTAAAGGGCCGCTTATCCGCGCTGTTCGATCGGGACCCAGGGCAGTTGATGTTCGCCCATCCAGTTGGACAACGGGCGGATGAGGCGGTTGTTGGCCTGCTGCTCATAGACGTGAGCGGTCCAGCCGACGATGCGGCTCATCGCAAACATGCACGTGAATGCGTCGACGGGGATGCCGATGGAGTAGAGGAGCGGGGCAGAGTAGAAGTCGACGTTGGCGCTCAGCCCGCGCGACTTGAAGTACTCGTCCTCCATCGCGAGCTGTTCGAGCCGCTGCGCGATGTCGAACCACTGCCGCTCTCCCGTCGCCTCAACCATCTTGAGCACGTTCTTCATGAGGGGTTCGGCGCGGGGGTCGCGCACTTTGTACACGCGGTGCCCGATGCCCATGACGCGGCGACCGCTGCCGGCGAGGCTGTCGAACCACGCCTCGGTGTTATCGAGCGCGCCGATTTCGAGGAACTGCTCCATAGCCTCCTGCACGGCTGCGCCGTGGGCCGGGCCTTTCAGCGCGCCCATCGCGCCGGTGATGGCGGAGTGCAGGTCGGAGCCGGTGGAGGCAATGACGCGCGCGGTGAAGGTGGAGGCGTTGAGCTCGTGCTCGGCCAGGAGCAGCAGGTATTGATCCAGCGCTTTGGCTGCCTGCGGGTCGGGCTCGTCGCCGGTGAGCATCCAGAGAAAATTGGCCGCGTGATCGAGGTCCATGCGCGGCTTGACCGGTTCCTCGCCGCGGCGGATGCGCTCGTATGCGGCCAGCACGCCGGACAACTGGCCCATAAGACGGCACGCCTTATGGGTGTGCGCGAGGGGCGTGTTGTCCTCGGATTCCGGATCATAGTGCGCCAGCATGGAGGTGGCGGTGCGCATCACTGCCATCGGGTCTGCGTTGCGCGGCATATTCCGCAGCGCCGCGATAATCTCAGGCGGCATGAAGCGGCAGGCGCGCGACTGGCGCCGCATCTCCTCCAGCTGCTCGGCAGTCGGCAGATGGTCGTTCCACAGCAGGTAAGCAACTTCCTCGAAAGTGCTGTTCTCCGCCAGCACGCGAATGTCGTACCCGCGGTACTCCAGAATGCCGGCCGCGCCATCGACAAAGCTAATCCGGCTGTCGGCAACCACCATACCTGCAAGTCCGCCGCCCTTGCCGGCTGCGGGCTTCGTCGCCTCAACTGTCGTAGTCACATCATCCTCCTGCTGGTGCGCGCTATGAAGTTCTGCGTTGTGGAGATTGAGTCGTTCGCGCGTCACTATAGGACGCATGCGCGCGTCGCGTCAAAAAGCTCGCTTACATTGCGTTGGCCGTTGCGGCTACTGCAACAGCTTCTGAAACTCCCGCATCAACATCGGTTCGGGCACTGCGCCCTCGATGTGGATCGTCTCGTCGATCACGGTGCGCGGGACGCCCATCACGTTGTACTTGTTGCCGAGGTAAGGAAACTCGACCACCTCGACCATGTGCGCCTGGATCAGGTCGCTCTCGATTGCCAACTGGTACGCGAGCAGCACGGCTCGCGGGCAGTAAGGTCAGGTGGGTGTGATGAAGACCTGGACCGTGACGGGTTTGGTCAGCCGGGCAACCTGCTGCTTTGTGGTGGGAGACAAACCCGACTCGCCTTCCGACACGAGCTTGACGCTCTCGATGAGCGAGCCGAACTCGTAGCCGGACGGGATGCCGAACATGCGGATGCCGTAGTCCTTCTTGCCGATGACGGCGACGGCCGGGACCTTGTCGATGCCCATACTTTCGGCAATCGCGGCGTCCTTCACGAAATCGTACACCTCGACCGAAAGCTTGTCTGACAGACCCGCGACCTCTTCGACGAGCTCACGGGTCTCCTTGCAGTACTGGCACTCGATTTCCTGCGTGAAAACCTTGAAGACGACGGGGTTCTCGACGTCAGCGAGCGCTTGTCGCACATCCTTCCGGATCTGCTCATTGAGCAATGCCATGACCGCTCCTTCCGCTAAGCGACAACAACGACCGGGCTGCATTCTAGCACGCGGTCAATCGTGCGTCAACGCGCATACCTGTGGTAGAATAGCCCCGGTGGTGTGTCTTGATTGCGCGGATGGAACGACTGGCAACGAGCGCGGCGCAAATGGGGCTGGTGCTCAGCCCCGCGCAGGTCGCCGCATTTCAGCTTTATCTTGACGAGCTGCTGGCGTGGAACGAGCAGTTCAATCTCACCGCGATCACCGACCCCGCGCAGGTTGAGACGCGGCACTTCCTCGATTCGCTGGCGCTGATCCCCGCGCTGGCCGCGCACGAAGGCATCCCCGTTCCTGCGCTGCTCTCCCGGCCGCTGCGCATCGTCGACGTGGGCGCGGGCGCGGGCTTCCCCGGCCTTGCGCTGCGCATCGTGTGGCCGCGCGCGCGGTTTGCGCTGGTCGAGGCGACGGGCAAGAAAGTGCGCTTTCTCGATCACGTGGCGGAGAAACTCGGGCTGGGCGACACGCTGCGCATCCAGGGGCGGGCGGAGGAACTGGCGCTGCGCGAGCCGCACCGGGCGGGCTATGATCTCGTGCTGGCGCGCGCGGTGGCGGCGCTGCCGACGCTTGTGGAGTATCTGCTGCCGTTTGCGAAGCGCGGGGGGCGGGTGGTTGCCTACAAGGGCTCGGCCGCGCACGAGGAAGCGCTGTGCGCGGAGCAGGGGATTCGCACGCTTGGCGGGCGGCTCAGCAAGCTGATCCCGGCGGAGATTCCGGGGCTGGCGGAGACGCGCGTGCTCGTCGTGATTGATAAGGTGGCGCAGACGCCGGACGGCTATCCGCGGGGCCGTGGGCTGCCGCGCAAGCAGCCGCTGGGGTGCAAGCCGGTGGAGGAGGAGGCAGAGGAAACCGTCTAGCCGCTAACCCTCGGCCAGCCGTCCCGCCTCCACCCG
>JALOOB010000100.1 GCA_025454635.1 Anaerolineae bacterium | reverse complement strand
CTTGCGGGCGGAGTGCTGCTGGCGCTTGCCGGCTGCTGGGAGGCGTCGCGGCGCGAAGTGTTGTAGCGGTTGCCCATCCGCCAGGTCCCGCCAACGAAAGCCGGCGGGACCTGGCGCGTCTACCGGTGACACCCCTGCGACAATTCGCGTCCCCTCTGCGACAACCCCGCAAAATAATGACGACTTCCCCTCGATAACATACTCATGTAAGCAGCCAACAAGACGCTCTTCGGGGGGAAATATGAACAGCAAACTCGGTCGCATTGCCCTGGCCCTGACCACGGCCCTCGCGCTCACCCTGCCCGCGCACTCAGCCACCAGCACCGGTGCGACCGCTCGCGCCGCACTGGCAGAGAAGGACAACACGATGACCATCCTCGCCCAACCCGCGGGCGCGGCCCGCCTGGACGGCCTCGCGCGGTCGCTCATGACGCGACCCGCCGCTCTGCTCACGTCGGCCGAGCGCCGTGACCTGGCCGATCGTTACAGCGACCAGATCATCGCGCGGCACAGCGACCTGGAAGCGTTCGCGCGGAGCGCCGAGTTCTCGGCCGCGCTGGCCGGGGGCAGCGTCGACGAGTTCGTCAAGACGCTGAGTTACCTGACGCTGGACGCCACGGACAACTGGACCGCCATCGCGGCGGGGCCGTGGACGCGGCTGCGCAACCGCATCCACAACGCGCTGCCGTTCATCCCGAACGGCGAGGCGTTGCTGCGCTACGGCAGCCAGGGCTTTGCGTATAATGACAAGAGCAATCAGCCGCAGCACTTCTGGTACTCTGTCGCCATCACGTATCGCTACGGGCCGCGCACGGCGGAGGCCGTCGCCCGCTGGCACGAGTGGAACCCGCCCGCGCTTCTGCGCTGGCTGCCCGGCACAGGCGGCGGACGCGGCGACAATCGCGACTTCGCTCTCTCGAAGAAGGGTATCGCGCTCGGCCTCCTGCTGCGCAGTGGAGCGATCCGGCCGGAAGGCGTGGGGGAGTGGATGCGGGACGAACTGCGCTGAACTACCCCGTGGCGCAGACGGCGCAGAGGTCCAGAGGAACCAGCAGCGAACTGATGGCGCCTGCGCTCCGCTGAGACCTATGCGCCGTCTGTGGCAAAAACTCCCCGGTTTGAGTATACTTACGCCCAACGCCAACACAGCAAAGGACTCATTGCGTGGGCACGCTTAATCCGAATCTCGTCTCGCCCGAGCTTGCCCGGGCCATCAACCAGACCGCAGCGCGGCAGCGCGTCACCGCCCAGAAGCTGCTGACCCCCGCCGCGCTCCTGCTGACCTTTGTCCGGGAATCCGGCACCGCGGCGCACCGCATCCTGACTCAACTCGCGATCGAGCGGAGCTTCCGGATGGACGAGCTGGCCGCGTCCGCAGAAGCGTTCGCGCGCGCGGCGCCTGGGCAGGACGCGGACTTCACCTACCAGGGCGACAACGGGGCGATTCGGCTCTCCACCGAGATGCTCATCGTCCTCGACGAAGGCCGCAGCATTGCGGAGGCGTCGGGCGAGAGCCAGGTGAGCACCGAGCACGCGCTGGGCGGACTGGCCGAGCGCGGGGTGGGCACCGCGGGCATCCTCCGGCGCTACGGCATCTCCCGGGAGACGCTGGCGGGCCGGCTCGCCACGCAGGCGCAGACCAAGCGAACGTCAGGCCAGGACCAGGTGGCGCAGGCGAAGGGCGGCGAGGGCGCGCCGGTGTACGTGCGCGAGGAACTGATGCGCGACCTGCTCGGCTTGCTCGCGCTGGCCGACCACCGCCATGTTGTCCTCGTCGGCGACCCAGGGGTGGGCCGCCGCTCGCTCGTGCAGGGGTTGGCGCTGCTGATGGCCGAGGGAAAGGGGCCGGAGGGCCTGAGAAACCTCGTGACTGTGGGCGAGCATGCGCTGCTGCTGGACCCGGAGAAGGCCATCGAGAGCGCCGCGCAGCAGGCGCGCGACGGCATCCTGTTCATCCCGAACGTCGAGCGTTTCTTCGGCAGCGCCACGGTTAACGCCGAGTTCCCCAAGGCGACGAAGGCGGTCCAGCGCGCGCTGCTCAATATCATGCCCGTGGTCATCGGCACGACGACCGACCAGGCGTGGAACGAGCGGTTGGCAGCCGACAGCAACATCCGCGAGAACACCCACCGGCTCCGTGTGCCGGAGCCGACCTCGGACGAGACCGTTAAGATTCTCGGGGTCCACAAGTCAGAGCTGGAGCACGACTACAAGGTCGTCATCGAGGACTCAGCCCTGCCCGCTGCGGCAAATATGGCGAAGCGGTATGTCGCGGGGACGCCACTGCCCGCATCTGCGCTGGCTGTGCTGCACCGGGCGGGCGCGCTGCTCAAGCTCGCGGCGCAGTCTTCCGCCCGGCAGACCGCGGCGCAGCCACAGCCCGCCCCTGCGGCGGAGACCTCGGCTTCGGCTGCCGCGCCGGATGTTGCGGCGCCTGCGCCCGCCGAGGTCAAGCCCCCGGACAACCTGCTCGATGCGGACGACGTGGCGGTGGCCGTCAGCGTGATGACAGGCATCCCGGTCAGTAAGCTCGGGCTGGATGAGCGGCAGCGTTACGCGGCGATGGTGGATGCGATCCACGAGCGCATCATCGGCCAGGACGAGGCCGTGCTCGCGGTGAGCCGGGCGGTGAAGATCGCGCGCGTCGGGCTCAAGGACCCGAAGCGGCCCATCGGCTCGTTCCTGTTCTGGCCGAGTTCATGTTCGGGTCGGAAGACGCGATGGTGGTGCTCGACATGAGCGAGTACCAGCAGGACCACACGGTCAACCGCCTGATCGGCGCGCCGCCCGGTTACGTCGGCTACGAGGGCGGGGGGCAGCTCACCGAGAAGGTGCGGCAGCGCCCGCACACGGTCGTCCTCTTCGACGAGGTGGAGAAGGCGCATTCGCGCGTGCTCGACGTGCTGCTCCAGATCATGGAGGAAGGCCGGCTGACGGACGCGCAGGGCCGCATCACCACGTTCAGCGAGACGGTCATCATTCTGACGAGCAACCTGGGGTCGGAGCACCTCGACCAGCCGTTCATGACCGACGAGATGCGCGAGGAGGTGATGGCGGTCATGCGCTCGACGCTGCGGCCCGAGTTCCTCAACCGTCTCGACGAGATCATCATGTTCCTGCCGCTCACGCAAGAGCAACTGCGGCTGATTCTCGACCTGATGCTGAAGAAGGAAGCGAAGATGCTGAAGGAGCAGGGGGTCGAGCTGCAAATCAGCGAGGCGGCGAAGGACTGGATGCTGGCGCAGAACGATCACCCCGAGTGGGGCGCGCGGCCGCTCCGGCGCATCATTCAGAAGAACATGCGCGAACCGCTTGCGGACTGGCTGCTGACCGCGGCGCCGGAGAAGGGCGCGAAGGTCGTCATCGACGCGGACACGAGCGGGCTAACGTTCGCGCCGATGAAAGCTGAATAGGACGCAGATGGGGTGGATTGTCAGGATCTTCTCAAATGAATCCTGCTAATCCACCCGATGTTGCGTCATCTGCGTTGAATTCTAAACGGCCCGGCGCCGGACATAGGCGGGCATGCGCTGTGAGGGGAAGCTGGCCTGGCTCCAATCGACCGGGATGGCTTCTTCCGGCGCCTCCGCCTGCCGGCGCACCGCGACGAGCGTCATGTCGTCGTACTGCGCTGCGCCGCCGGTGAATCGCTCGATCGCGGCGAGGATCGCGTCGAGCAGGGCCCGAGCCGAGAGCCCCGCATTCTGCCGCACGAACTCGCGCAGCCGTTCCTCGCCGAACACTTCGCCTTGCGCGTCCGTGGCGTCCGTCACCCCGTCTGAGTAGAGCAGGATCATGTCGCCCAGGTCCAGGCTGATTTCCCGCTCCTCCAGCGTGATTTCCTCGAACGCTCCAAGCACCAGCCCGCGTGTCCGGATTTCGACGCATGCGCCGTCGGTTGCCCGATGGAGGAACGGGCGGTTGTGTCCCGCGTTCGCCACTACGATGCGGCCCGTGGTCAGATCCAGCGTGACATAACACGCAGTGAGGAACATATCCGACTGGCTGTCGCCCACGATCATGCTGTTGGCGCGGGTCAGCACGGCCGCGGGTCTGCGCCCGCCCAGCGCGCTCGTGCGGATGACCGTGCGGCTCAGGGCCATGAAGAGCGCGGCCGGGATGCCCTTGTCGGCCACATCTGCGATCACCACGCCGAGCCGGAGCGGCGAGCCGGGCAGGTAGAAGTAGTCGTAGAAGTCGCCGCCGACGACCTGCGCGGACCGGTATGCCGCGGCCACGTCCCAGCCCGGCACTTCCGGCGCGTCGGGCGGGAGCAGGCTTAACTGGATCTGCCGCGCGACGCGCAGTTGCTCGGCCAGGCGCTCCTGCCGCCGCGCCTCCTCCTGGAGCCGCGCCGTTTCCAGCGCGAGCGCGGCCTGGTTTGCCATCAATTGCAGAAGCTGCGCGTCGCTCGGGCTGGCGGGCAGGGGCCGCCGCATGTCCACTGCGAGCGCGCCGATGGCGTGGCCCTCCGCAACGAGCGGCACAACCCAATGCCCGCGGAAATCCTCGGCGACCATCCACTCGGGGATGAAGACGCCCTGGGGGTTCGCCCGCGCGTCTTCAATGATGAGGGGTTGCTGCGTCAGCATGACTCGGCCCGGCCCGCTGTGCGTGTCGTAGCTGACATGGTGCCCGGCCGCGACCGGGTCGTGGCGCCAGCCGCTGGCCGCGCGAAACACGATCCGCCGGCTGCCTGGTTGTGGCGTCAGGACCGCAGCCGCGTCCACGGAGAGCAGGCGGCGCACCTCTTCCACGAGGTGCCGCATCAGCCCGTCGACGTCGCCGTGGCCGAGCAGGCGATTGGAGAACTCGAGGAGCGCGAGCAGCTCACGGTTGCGCGGCGATCCCGCGTCCGCCAGTTCCTGCTCCCCGGTCCACGGCCTCTCAGACATACTTCTCGACTCGAAACCTCTGCAACTCGACCGGCTCATGGCTGCCGATGCCGGCTTTCATCCGCGCGTAGCGCACCTGGCTCTCAGCGTCGTCGATCCCCTCGATGTCAGGCAAAAGCAATCCGCGGCGCCAGCCATGCCGCACGATCACGCCGTAGACCTTCGGGTCCAACTGATCGACGGACTCGATGGGTTCCGGCGGGTAGAGCACGCTCACGTCGATGCGCAGGTCGTCCAGCTCCGGGACCTCGACCGGCGGAAAGCGCGGGTCGCGCGTGGCCGCTGAAATGGCGTTGTTGATGACCTCCTGCGTGAGCGTGTCCTCGGTCGGCTCGATGGTGCCGATGCACCCGCGCAACTCGCCCGTGCTTGCCGTGTGGATCGTGACGAATGCGCCGGCGCGGCCGCCTTCGATCCCTGCGGGCGCCTCCTGCGGCTCTAACTTGCGACCTGTCCGCACGTAGTGTTCGATGGTCGCGCGCGCAAGCTGGACGAGAGGATGCTCTTCAGTCATGCAACCCTCCTTCCCCAAAATGGGGCGACCGATCGCTTGGGGAGCAAGCACAACCCCTGCGCCTCACGCGAACCGCGAGATCACCATCCTCTGAATCTCACTCGTCCCCTCGCCGATGGTCATCAGCCGGGCGTCACGATAAATGCGCTCCACGCCGTAGAGCGGGCTGTAGCCGTTTCCGCCGTGGATCTGGATCGCGTTGCGGGCGATGCGCTCGGCGGCCTCGGTCGCAAACAGCTTAGCGATGGACGCCTCTTTGGTGTAGGACCGGCCCTGGTCGCGCAGCCACGCTGCCCGGTAGACGAGCCAGCGCGATGCCTCGATCTCGGTAATCATGTCAGCCAGCATGAACGCGATCGCCTGGTGCTCCTTGAGCGGCGAGCCGAATGCCTGTCGTTCGCCCGCGTACTTTGCGGCAGCTTCGTAAGCGCCCTGAGCGAGGCCGAGGCTCAGCGCGCCAATGCCGATGCGCCCACCGTCCAGCACGGCCATCGTCTGCCCCAGGCCGCGGCCTTCGCCGCCGAGCAGGTTTTCGGCGGGCACGCGGACGTCCTCGATGCTCAGCGCGTAGGTGTGCGACCCGTGGAGCCCCATCTTGGGCTCGGGCGGATCGAACTTCATCCCCGGCGTGTCCGTCGGGACGATGATGTGGCTGAGGATGCCGTCCCGCTCGCCCTCGCCGCCGGTGCGGCAGAGCAGGATCGCGACGCCGGCTTCCGCGCCATTGGTCAGCCACATCTTGCTGCCGTTGAGCACCCAGCTATCGCCGTCGCGCCGGGCGGTCGTGCGCGTCGCGCGCAGGTCTGAGCCGGAGCCGGGCTCGGTCAGCCCCAGGCAGCCGAGCATCTCGCCCGCCGCAAGGGGACGAAGCCACTTCCGTTTTTGTTCCTCCGAGCCAAATGCGGCCAGGGGCCCGCAGGCCAGCCCCAGGTGGGCGGCCACGATCAGGCCGGTGGAGCCGCACCCGCGGCCGATCTCTTCGAGGAGGATTGCGGCGCTCAGGTGGTCCGCGCCCGCGCCGCCGTAGGCCTCCGGCACGTTCAGGCCGAGCAAGCCCAGCTTCGCCAGCCCCTTGAGCGCGGGCCACGGGAATTCGCCCGTCTCGTCGATGCGCCGCGCGACGGGCATGATCTCCTTTTCGACGAAACCGCGCACGCTCTGGCGCAGCAGCCTGTGTTCTTCCGACAGGTCGAAATCCATCCCACGCCTCTCTTTGCTCAGTCCGACCGCACTACGATGCTAAACGTCCAACCAGTTGCGGCTCGGCCCAGGCGGCCCAGGCCCAGCGATGACTGCCGAGCGCGTCCGTCGCAAAGGCCAGCCGCAGCATGTTGCCCGCATGGAACGGCAGCTCGACCTCCGCCGCGGCCCACTGCAGCGGCCAATCGGCGCGGCTCCACACCTGCCAGCCGTCCACCTTGACGCGGAAGGCCACGAGTTGTTCGGCGCCCTGCGCGCCGTCGCGGATGCCGGTCGCGAAGCGTAATCGCAGGTCGCGCACGCCGGCCGGGACGGGCACGTGGAACTCCACGATGGATTCGCCCTGGACGGGCGGATGCTGCCACAGCGCGGGCCGGGCGACTCCGCCCACGGTGGCGGCCGCGACTTTAAGCTCCATGCCGGCGCGGTCCTTGCTTGCGCGCGTGTCCGCCCCGGCAAAGTGTTCGAGGAAGTTAAAGCGCCACCCTGCCTGAGCCGCGGCCCCGTCGCCGCACCCCTCGCTGCGCCGCCACTCCAGGAATGCGACGTAGTCCCGGACTAAACGCCGGTCTTCCTCCGACAATGCCGCGATGCGCGCGGCCAACTGCTGCTCGGTGTTCATGCTTGCTCCGACCGGTAGGCTTCGAATAGACCCTGTGACTTGCGGATGCGAAACGCGCCTTCACGCGCAACCGCGTCCGCAACTTCCTGTTCGACGAATGCCCTAAAACGCGCAAGTGTCTCACCTGTGAACTGGCCGGCGAGCGAACCCATCGACGCGGCATAGGCGACGAGCGGTTCGGGCTCGGTCACGGCAAGGCCGTCGTCATAGCGCAGCAGGCGCACCGGCGAGAAGTAGGGTCGCAGCAACTCCTCGCCGTTCTCCAGGCTGAAAGACGCGATGATGCGGGAGATGTCGTACGGCTGGGCAGCGTCGAACCGGCGCAGCAAATCCGTGAGCTCGCGCATGTTGTCGAGGCCGTTTGTGGCTGCGTACAGCCGACCGCGGGGCTTGAGCATGCGGCGAATCTCGCTCAACCCCTGCGGGAGGTCGGGCACGTGATAGAGCATGTGGTTTGCGATGACGACGTCGTAGCCGGCATCGTCGAACGGGAGCGATTCAACGTTGGCAACCTGGAGCTTAAAATAGGGGTAACTGCCGCGGAGGTTTTGCCGCGCCTGCTCGACCATGCCGGGGGAGAAGTCGGTCAGGGTAATGTCGCAGCCCGAGGGCACACGTTCGAGGTTTTGCTGCCAGAACGTGCCGGGTCCCGCGCCGACTTCCAGGATGCGCTCGCCCGCAGCGAGCTGCATCTGCTCGAACGCCCACCGCATCCAGCCCTGCGGGTTGGTGCTGAAGCGGGTGTGAAGCGCGATGCGGGCGTTCAGGTTGCTCGCATCGCGGTACTGCGCTGCGATATCGTACGCCATGCCGCGTCTCCCGTGACGGTCATCCAGACACGAAGCTGAACTGAGACGATTTTACCACATCGGGAACCGTTTTGAACACGCGGCGCTTGACCACACCCGGCTGGGATGCTAGACTTCGCTGCAACCCATTCCCTCGGCTCGGAGCGCGCATGGCAGCTACTTTGTCCTCGGCGGCGAGCCTCCCGCGGCGCGTCAAGATCTTCTACGGCATTGGCGACATCGGCAATGCGCTCGTTAACTCTGCCATCCAGTTCTTCCTGGTCATCTACTACACCGATGCGGCGATGCTCAACCCTGCGCTGGTCGGCACGGCCCTGCTCGTGGCGAAGCTGTGGGACGCGGTCAACGACCCCCTGTTCGGCTGGCTGAGCGACCGCGTGAAGGTGACCTCGCTTGGCAAGCGCCGCATGTGGATGATCCTCGGCGCGGTCCCGCTCGGCCTCAGCGTGGCGCTGCTGTGGCGCGTGCCGGCCGCGGCAGCCTCGAACGACGTTCTCGCGTTTGTCTGGGTCCTCGGTTCATTCGTCCTTTTCGACACCGTCTGGACCGCGACCAACGTTCCGTACTACGCGCTTTCGGGCGAGTTGACGGAGGACTACGACGAGCGGTCGTCGCTCACGAGCTACCGCATGGTCCTTGCCGTTCCCGCCTACCTGCTCGGCGCGGCGTTGACGCCTGCGCTCGTCGGGATGTTTCCGACGAAAGCCGAAGGGTACGCGATGGTGGGGGTGCTGTACGGGATTATCGCGGCCGCGGCGCTGCTCATCAGCGCGGCTGGGCTCCGCGAGCGACCGGAGGTCAGCAGCCGCACTGCGGAGGCGCCGCCCTGGCGCACCTTCGGCGACGCGCTCAAAAACCGGCCGTTCGTCCGCCTGCTGATCGTCTACTTCGTCCTGAACCTGGCCTTCGCGCTCATTAAGACGTTGATGGTCTATTTCCTGACCTACCAGGCCGGCATGGAGGCGCAGACGTCGCTCGTGATGGGGCTCATGCTGATCGTAGTCGTGCTCGCGCTGTTTCCGTGGCAGGCGATCTCCCGGCGGTGGGAGAAGGGGCCGGCGTACGCGCTGGGCATGGGCATCGGCGCGCTGGCCGTGGCCCTCACCTTCCTGCTCCCGCCCGGCCCCACGCCGCTGATGTATGTCATCGCCGCGCTCGCGGGCTTCGGGTTTGCGGCGCAGTGGGTGTTCCCGTGGGCGATGGCGCCGGACGTGGTGGACGTGGACCGGCTCGCGTCCGGCGAGCAGCGCAGCGGGATGTACTTCGGCGTGTGGGGGCTGGCGACCAAGGCTTCGGAGGCGCTGGCGCTGGCGGCAACCGGCTGGCTGCTGGCGCTCGTCGGGTACGCGCCGAACGTCGCGCAGTCGCCCGGCGCGCTGCTGGGCATCCGGTTCTTCTTCGGGCCGCTGCCGGCCATCCTGATTGTGATCTGCCTCCCGCTGCTGGTCACCTACCCGCTGACTCGCGCGGCGCACCGGCGCGTGCTTGCGCAACTGGAGGGCCGCTGATGACGCCCTTGCGCGTCGCGATTGTCGGCTGCGGACGCATCGCGGATCTGCACGCCCTTGGCTACCGCGACCGGGTGGACGCGGCGATCGTCGCGGCCTGCGACGCGCGGCGCGATCTGGCCGAGGCGCGTGCGCGGGCCTGGGGCGCGCGCCGGGTTTACACGGACTACGCCGCGCTCCTGGCCGACACAGAGATCGACCTGGTCGAGCTGCTCACGCCGCACCATCTTCACGCGGAGATGACTATCGCTGCGTGCCGGGCGGGGAAGCATGTCTCGGTCCAGAAGCCGATGGCGCTGACCACCGCGGAGGCCGACCGCATGATCGATGCGGCGCGTCAGGCCGGAGTTGTTCTGCGGGTCTACGAGAACTTCGTCTTTTATCCGCCGCATGTCCGCATGAAGGAGATGCTGGAGGCGGGGGAGATCGGCGAGCCGCAGATGATTCGCCTGCACGTCAGCACCGGCAAGAGCGCCACCGCGTGGAAAGTGCCCTTGCGCGCGTGGCTGTGGCGCTTCCAGCGGCGCAAGGCCGGCGGCGGTCCGCTCGTGTTCGATCACGGCTACCACCTTTTCTCCCTTGCGCACTATTTGATGGGTGACGTCAAGCGGGTGTACGCGTGGCTGGACAGCAGCCCGGTCTATCCGGGCATTTCGGTCGACGCGCCCGCCGCGATCATGTTCCAGTTCACCGAGCCGCGGCGATACGGCGTGCTGGACTTCGCGCACACGCCGAACATGGTCATGGACTCGATCTACTACGCGGACGACGACCGGGTTGAAGTGATTGGCGACAAAGGGATTTTGATGGTGAACCGCTGCACCGCGAAGACGCTCGACCTCCCGCCCTTGCTGCTGTTCAAGGACGGCCGCACGACGGCCGTGCCGGTGGAACGCTACGAGTGGCACGACAGTTTCGTCGACTGCACGCGGCATTTGCTCGACGCGCTGCCCCGCGGTGCGCCGCCGCGCCTGGACGGTCCCACCGGCCGCAAGGTGCTGGCCTTCGCGCTTGCAGCGCACATGTCCGCAGCCGAGCGGCGCGAAGTATCCCCCGCAACTGTCTGACTCGTTTCGGCCGCAAACGCTCGTCCTCCTTAATCTTGTTGCCAAAACTTAACGTTAGTTTGCCTCCTTATTGTAAGCTGGATGCTCAATCTTCGCGTGTCGCTTGTGCTAACCTCAAACGTCTAAGCGAAGGCAACTGACGTCGGAGACCCCGCGTCTGATTTGCGCTCCGACGGCAAATTAATGAGGTTGCCAAACCTCGAGGAGCATTCGATGTTTCATGCCCGTGCGCCGCGTGGCTTTACCCCTGTAGCCCGCCGAATTGCGTTTCCCGCGCTGCTCATTGCCCTCGCATTTGTGCTTGCGGTCGCCGGCGCCTCACAATCCGCATCGCTCACCGTTAACAGCACCGGGGATGCATCAGACATCAACCCAGGCGATGGGATGTGCGACACCGGCGAAGGCGAGTGCACCCTGCGCGCGGCCATCGAAGAAGCCAACGCGCTGGCCGGGCCGGACACCGTCAGCTTCAACATACCCGGTTCAGGCCCGCACACGATTACCCCGGACGGTGGGCTGCCAACGATCCAGGATGAGATCGTCATCGACGGCTACACTCAGCCGGGCGCGTCCCAGAACACGCAGCATGTCGGCAACAACGCAGTCCTGATCATCGAAATCGACGGCAGCCAGTCGGAAAGCGCGGCAATCGAGCTGTTTGCCTCGAACAGCGTCATACGCGGGCTCGTGGTGAACCGCAGCCCGGGAGCGGGCATCGTCGTTGCCGAGGCGAATAACGTCATTGCGGGAAACTTCGTCGGCGTTGATCCCACGGGCGCGATTGCGCGGCCCAACGGCGGCGATGGCATCTTCGTCGCCAACTTCTTCGAGCCGGTGGGGAACTCGAACACCCGCATTGGCGGGCCGGACCCGGCTGACCGCAACCTGATCTCCGGCAATGGGTTCAACGGCGACCCCTATAACCAGCGCAACGGCGTCACCATGGACCAGGTCCAGGGGACGGTGATCCGGAATAACTACATCGGCGCCGACCGCAACGGCACGGTCGCCATCCCCAACGCTAAGTCGGGCGTCGGCTTCTACCGGGGCCAGGGACATATCGTCGAAGGCAACGTCATCTCCGGCCACTCCAACCCGAACCTGCCACCGGGCATCTACGCCAATGGCGTAGAGTTCGGCGAGAATCTCGGTGGGAGCGCGAACGGCGTCACCCTCAAGAGCAATATTATCGGCCTTAAGGCGGACGAGAGCGGCCCGCTGCCGAACAATGGCCGCGGCATCTCAATCATCGCGTCCTTCGGGTCGGCCACGGCATCGATTATCAACAACACCGTGGCGAACAGCGGCAACCAGGGCGTTTATATTCTCGGCAGCGTCACGGGCACGGCGCAGGGCAACAGTATCCGGGATAACGCGCTGGATGGCGTCTCTGTCGAAGGCAGCGCGAAGCTCAGGCTGACCGCGAACTCGATCACCGGGAACGGCGGCGAGGGCATCGACCTCGGCGGCGACGGGGTGACGTTCAACCATGCCGGCGTGATCTCCGGCCCCAACTCCTATCAGAACTACCCCTTGATCGACGTGGCAACCGCAGGCGAGGGGGGAGTGCGGGTCGCGGGCGCCCTGGCTGCGCCGGATGGCGCCTACCGCATCGAGTACTTCGCCAACGACTCGTGCGATGCCGGATACTTCGGCGAGGGGCAGCAGTATCTTGGGTTCGTCGACGTGACGACGGTAGGGGGCTTTGCCGCGTTCGATACGGGCGCGGAGGCAGTTGTCAACGAGGGGCAGGGCCTCTCCGCCACCGCGACGAACACCGAAACCGGCGAGACCTCCGAGTTTTCCTACTGCCGGCCCATTTCGAGCGACAACACCAACTGGGTCAATGCGGCGCGCATCGATCTCTATCCTGACGAATCCGCGACGGGCCTGCTCCTTGGATCGACTTCTCAGCGGATCATGGAAGTCTACCAGGAGAAGTGGTTCAAGTTCACCGTCCAGCCCGGCGACAGGGTGCGGCTCACGCTCGATGCGCCGGCGGGCAGCGCGATCAGCCTGCACCGCGACCCCAGGCCGTTCTATGACAGCCTGATTAACCCGACGAACGTCGCGGTGCTCGGCGCGGAGACGGCGGACGTCGCCTTCCTGCCGTCTGGCGCGCTCCCGCCCGGCACGCTGCCGAGCGGTTCGCTGCCCGGCGGGACCCTGCCAAGCGGCACGCTGCCGCCCGGCACGCTGCCCGGTGGATTCCTGCCCGGTGGTTCGCTGCCGTCAGGCGCGCTGCCTCCTGGTTCGTTGCCCGGCGGCTCGCTGCCGCCCGGCTCACTGCCCGCAGGTTCATTGCCGCCCGGCGCGCTCCCCGGCGGCTCAGTCCCGCCCGGCACGCTGCCCGCAGGCTCGCTGCCGCCCGGCGCGCTCCCCGGCGGGTCGGTCCCGCCCGGTTCCCTGCC
>JALOOB010000392.1 GCA_025454635.1 Anaerolineae bacterium | reverse complement strand
GGCGATCGCGCGCGCGGCCATGGAGACCGGCGCGGCGCGCAAGCAGATCGACCTCGACGAGTACCGGGAGCAACTGGCGATCCGGCTCGGCAAGGGCGAGCAGGTGCGGCACTTCCTCATGCACTGCGCGCAGCGTTCGGGCGGTAAGGTGCGCGTCGTCTTTCCGGAGGGCGAGGAGCCGAAGATCCTGCGCGCGGCGGTCCGCCTCGTGCATGAGAAGATCGGGCAGCCGATCCTGCTGGGGCGCGCGGAGGTAATCCACCGCGAGCTGTCGCGCCTCGGCCTGGAGTGCTGCGCGGAAGTGATCGATCCCGAGTGCTTTGATCGCAGCGAAGAATACGCGCAGGCCTACCTCGAACTCCGGCAGCGGAAGGGTGTCACGCTGGCCGATGCGCGACGCGCGGTGCGCGACCCCAACGTCATCGCGCCTCTGATGGTTAAGCTTGGCGACGCGGACGCCGCAGTCTCCGGGCTGGGGCGCCACTATCCCGACGTGATCCGGCCTGCGCTGCAAATCCACCATACCGCGCCCGGCACGCATCTGGTCGCCGGCGTCTACATCATGATTGTCAACGACGGGTTTGGGTCAACATCGAGCCTTCCGCCGAAGACCTGGCCGCCATCGCGTGCCTCGCGGCGGATTTCGCCCGGCGCCTGGGCATGGAGCCGCGCGTCGCGATGCTGTCCTTCTCCAACTTCGGCAGCACGCGGCACCCCTCGTCAGACAAGGTGCGCCGCGCCGTGGAGTTGGCGCGGCAACGCTGCCCGGGATTGCGCGTCGACGGCGAGATGCAGGCGGACACCGCCGTCGTGCCGGAGTTGATCGACGAGCGCTTCCCCTTCAGCCAGGTCAGGGACGCGAACGTTCTCGTCTTCCCGTCGCTGGACGCTGCGAATGTGGCCTACAAGTTGATGGCGCGGCTCGGCAATGCGGAAGCCATCGGCCCGGTCCTGCTCGGCATGGGCGCGCCGGTTCACGTGTTGCAGGCGGGCGACAGCGTGCGCGATATCGTCGATATCGCAGCGATCGCCGTGATGGATGCGATGGGCTGTTGAAATGAGCGCGTGAAGGGTTAGAGTTGATCGAGACCGGCCCCGGTTTCGATCAACTCCTTCAGGCGCTCCGTGAAGCGGGCGGCCGGCGCGCCGTCCACCACGTCATGGTCGAAGGTCAGCGTGAGGCTGAGGAAATCGCGCGCTTCAATGCGCTCCTCGCCCGCCTTGTCCCCGACCACCGCCGGCTTGCGCCCGATGCCGCCGACCACGAGCGACAGCGTATGGCGGTCGGGCGCACCCAGCCCCCACCCGCCTCCTTCGCCGAACATGCCGACTGCCGTCACGCCCACCGTGCCGGCCATGCTCACCCATGTCCCCGCCGGATCGCGCCGCATCGCCCACCGCATGACCGCCAGGCAACCCTTCTGGAAAGGCCCCGGCAGCCGAAGCGCGACGCGCATCCACCCTGGCATCTCCTTCTTGCGCGGTTCCGCTGTTTGCCGGTCGCGAATCTCCCGGTGAATCTCCAGAAACGTCTTGCGGTTTGCCGCGCGAATCACGTGACCAATGGGCGCCCGTCCGCCGCCGAGCCGGTGCTCGATCATAATGCCCACGTCCACGTCGTCGAACAGCATAATCTGTTTGCGGCCCTTCAGATAGCCCTGCACGCGCTTGTCCTGATCCACGGCGCGCGCAAGGCAGTAGATGATATAGCCGGTGAACGAGAGGCGTTCGCCGGTGCGCGCCTCGTGTTCCGCAAGACACTGGCGTGCGCGGGTCACATCTACTTCGAGAAAGCCGAAGATGTGGTGGCGCCACGCGGAGAGGTCGAGAAATGTCACGACGATCTGGCGCGCGGGCGGCATGTCGACCAGCCGGTAGGCCGGTGCGGTAGCAGATGGGATCGCGTTCATGGACGCGGGCGCCTCAACGCAACTAACAGCAGGGCGGTGCGCGCGGCCGCCCAGAGCGCCGCGAACGTCCCGGACCCCAGCGCAACAGCATGGAAATCAGGCGCAAACAGGCGGATGAAGCCGCGCAGCGGCGTCCGCAGCAGCCAGGCGGCGAGCGCAATCAGGGCGAGGTCGGGCGCGAGCGGCGGCAGAATCCGCAGCCCCTGGCCCAGGGCGCCCGCCGGACGGGTCGACGGCTCTACGCGCCAGCGCGCGAGCAAACGCACCGTTCCGATCACTGAGGCTGCCTGCAGGAAAGGAATAATCGGCAGCGCGCGCGGCAGCCAGCGCAGCGCGGCCATGCGCGCGGGCGGAGGTGGGACGTCGGCGAGCAGCGCGGCCGCGCCGAGTCCGGCTTCGACCACCAGCGGCTGCATGATGAAGTGGTCGACATTCAGCAGGAGCGCAAACCCGCGCCGCTGCGCGGGCAGCAGCGCCACGTAGGCGTAGAAGTCGGGAACGAGGCCGCTGTGCCAGACAACCTCTACGCCCTGATGCTCGCTGATGTACCAGCCCATCCCGTAGCTCTGGGTTGCGCCGAACGCGCTCGCGTCGGCCGCGGGCCGGATCAACTGCGCAATGCCCTCAGGCGACAGGATCTGCGCATCGCCGCAGCGTCCGCGATTCAGAAGCGCAATGATATAGCGGCCCATGTCTTCCGCGCTGGCGATGAGCTGTCCGGAAGGAAGCGAGCCCCGCGCCTCCGCGGGGCCGCGCCAGGGGATCGCGCGCCCGAACCACTGCGTGTGGCCGAGCGCGATCCCGTCGCCGCGGGCCGCCGCGCGCGTGGTGTGGCTGCGCGTCATTCCGAGCGGAGCGAAGATGCGATCCTGCGCATATCCCGAGTAGGGCTGCCCGCCGGCCGCTTCGACGATCAGCCCGAGCAGGTTGAAGTTTGCGTTGCTGTACTCGAAGGCCGCGCCCGGCGCATGGTTGAGCGGGACGGACGCGAGGCGGCGCGCCTGGCGCTCGGTGGCGCCGGCGGAGTCGTCGAAGTCCGCCAGCGCCGCCCAACCCGGCCCGACCGGGATGCCGCTCGTCTGGTTGAGCAGATGGCGCACCGTTATCCTGTCCGACAGCGTTTCGTCGGCCATGCGGAACCACGGCAGATAGCGCCGAGCAGGCGCGTCGAGGTCCACCCTCCCTGCTTCAACAAGTTGCATGATGGCGAGGGCGGTGAAGGACTTGGTGATGGAACCTATCGGGAACGGCGTCTGCGGCGTCGGTGGGCCGCTGCCGTTCCCGGCCGAGCCGTAGCCCTGCGCCAGCGCGATCCGGTCGCCCTCGACGACGACAAGAGCCGCTCCCGGTATGTTGAAGCGGCGCATCTGCAGCCGCACGTGCCGCTCCAACGCCTCGTAGGGCGCGCTGACGGAAGATGCCTCAGACAACAACATGCGACATCTCCTTTCCCATGCTGATTAGTAGTACGTGCGACAGTGCGGAGAGTTGCGGTCTGCGCCACTTGACAGGGAGTTGCCTGCCAAGTATAAGTGAAGCCTTATGACGCTTTGGGCGCTCCTTTCTGACGTGCATGGCCGCGGGGATCGGCTGGCGCGTGTGCTGGCCGACATCGAAAAGCGGCCGGGCACGCGCGTGGCCGCGCTTGGGGACATCGCCAGCAACGCCGCGCTCGAGGCGCTGCACCGCGCCAACGCGGAGTGCGTGTTCGGCAACTGGGAAGCCTCCGGCCTGCGCGGGCTGCCTGCGCCGCACCGCAGTTGGGTGGCGCGCTGGCCCGCGGTGATGCGGCAGGACGGGTTCTGCGTAGCGCACGCCAGCCCGGTGTGGCCCGACAATCTGGCCATCGGCGGCGTGGTCGAGCACTTGCGCTCGCGCGGCCTCCACTGGACGCACCTGTTTCCCTCCATGCAGCACTCGGAAAGCGGCCGGAGCGCCGCCTTTGCCGCATTGGAGGAGGCCGGCGTCTCGGTCTTTTTCCACGGTCATACACATACGCAGGAGGCGTGGCAGTTGGCGCCGGGCGAGTCGCCGCGCCGGCATGAAGCCGCGTCCGCGC
>JALOOB010000391.1 GCA_025454635.1 Anaerolineae bacterium | reverse complement strand
TCGTTGACTCGCAAATTCGCCGTCAGCCTTCGCCCGGAGTCCCGGCGCGAGACTAGACGCGCGTCAGGTACTCGCCGGAGCGGGTGTCGATGCGAATCTTGTCCCCTTCGTTTACGAAGAGGGGCACCTGCACCGTGTACCCGGTCGACACTTTCGCCGGCTTGGTAGCGTTGGTCGACACTTTCGCCGGCTTGGTAGCGTTTGTCGCCGTATCGCCCGCATAGCCCGGGTCCGTCTGCACGACTTCCAGTTCCACGGTGGTGGGCAGGGCAACGCTGATGTTTTCGCCCTCGTAGCTCTCGAGGTCGACCACCATGTTATCAACCAGGAAATATACGGCGTCGCCCAGCAGAGCGGCGGAGAGGACCGGCTGCTCGTAGGTTTCGACGTTCATGAAGGTGTACAGGTCGCCGTCGTGGTAGAGGTACTGGACTTCGGAGTGGTCCAGGCGGACGTCTTGCACGCGGCTGCCCGACGGGTAGGTCTTTTCCATCGTGGAGCCGGAGCGGACGTTGCGCACCTTCACGCGGATGGTCGCATTGCCGCGGCCGGACTTGATGTGTTGATAATCAAGAACGCGGAAGAGCTCATTGTCTTCCGTGAAAGTGGTTCCTTTGCGGAGGTCCTGAACGCCGATCATGCCTTTACTGCTCCTGCTGCTGCGCTGGGTAAGCGTCTCGCCCCCGATAGGGCGGCAAAACCTCCGAGCGCGCGGCCGCGACTCGGAGGTGACGGGAGGGAATGATAATCAGAAAGGGGCTAACTGTCAAATGTAACGCCCGCCACTAACCGGCATCAGCCCGCGTGATTGTATGAAGCGACGAGCGTGTGTGTTGAGATAGAGCGGAGTGGTGAGATGGCCCGTTGGAAGGAAGTGTTGACCCACCTGAGCGTCGACGTCGAGACGCGTTACGATATCCTCAAGAACCGCCTCCGCGAGCGGCTCGGATGCCGCAACCCCGTGATGATCCTGCCTTATCGCGGGTACGGCACGCCAGAGCGCATGTTTCTGCGCGGCAGGGTGTTGAAGGATCGCAGCATCACGCCGGCGCAGGAGGACGACAGCACCTGGGAGAACCTGGTCAACATGTGGCGCCGAGCCAACAGCGTCGAGATCCCTTATGCGCAGGTGCGCGCGCGGTTTGACGGGCAGGAACAGGTGGTGACGGCCAACGTCGAGGGCTTTTTCGAGGTCTGGATCGAGCCGGCGAAGCCGCTGCCTGATGGGCAGTTGTGGCAGGAGGTGGAGCTGGAGCTCGTGGCGCCGCTGGATGACGGGGAGGCGCCCGCGCGAGCGACGGGGCAGATCCTCGTGCCGCCGCGCGACGCGGATTTTGCGGTCATCAGCGACGTGGACGACACGGTGCTGCAGAGCAACGTGACCAGCGTGGTCAAGATGGCGCGCGCAACGTTTCTCGGCAACGCGCGGCTGCGGCTGCCGTTCGAGGGCGTCGCGGCTTTTTACCGGGCCCTGCACCGCGGGCGAACGGGCAGCAAGCTCAACCCGATGTTCTACGTCTCCAGCTCGCCGTGGAACCTCTATGATTTGCTCAGCGAGTTCTTCAACCTGCAGGAGATCCCGATCGGCCCGGTGCTGTTCCTGCGCGACTGGGGGCTGACAGACCAGGGGTTTCTGCCGCTGAAGAACCGCGAGCACAAGCTGAGCTATATCCAGGAGATCATCGAGACGTTTAAGGACCTGCCGTTCATCCTGATCGGGGACAGCACGCAGGAAGACCCGGAGATTTACACGGAGGTTGTTGCGCGCTATCCGAAGCGCATCCTGGCAGTCTACATCCGCAACGTGGAGCGCGACCCGCGACGGATGGACGAGATCAAGGCGCTGGCGGAGCAAGCGCTCAAGGCGGGCAGCGTGCTGATCCTGGCGGAGACGACGTTGCCGCTGGCCGAGCACGCGGCGAAGCAGGGCTGGATCGATCCGGACGCGCTGCCGGAGATCGAGATCGAGAAGCAGGCCGACGCCGCGCCGCCGACGGCGCTTGAGACGCTGCTGGGCAAAGAAGAGAAAGCCGAGGCGCCGACGGTGGAAGTTGCGCCGGGCGCGGGTGCGCGGGAGACCATCGAGGCGGTCCAGGAAGGGGGCATCGAAGAGGCGCTGCAGGCCGGCGATGCGGAAGCCGAGGAAGCGCCGACGGTGGTCGTGCGGCCAGAGGAGGCAGCGGAGGACGAAAAGGAGCCGTGACCGCTTCACGGCGAATTTGTATCAAATTGATGAGATAAAAGTCGTGGATGCGCGCTGCGGCTGCGCGTATGCTTGGCGGGGCCACCGCAAGGTGGCCTGGGGGGAGAGGTGCCGAAACTTGCTCGTTATTATGTTCGCAGCGCGCTCGTGTACCTGATCGTGGGCGCGATCCTGGCTGCGCTGGCGCTGTCGAACGCGCGGGAGCTGCCGCCCGCGCTGCTGGCGATGCGCCCGCTGGCCTGGCACCTGCTCACCTTTGGCTGGGCGACGCAGTTGATCTTCGGCGTCGCGTACTGGATGTTTCCGCACCTCTCGAAGGACGCGCCGCGCGGCAACGAGCGCGTGCTGTGGGCGGCGTTCTGGTGCCTCAATGCGGGGCTGATCCTGCGCGCGGCCGGCGAGCCGCTCGGCGCGCTGCGGCCGGGGATGGTCCCGCCGGTCGTGTTGCAGGCCTCGGCGGTGCTGCAGGTTGCGGCCGCATGGCTCTTTGCCGCGGAGACGTGGCCGCGCGTGAAAGCGCTCGGCCGCTGACCATGCCGCTGCTCTCCGTCCTGTACGTCCGCACGTCGCTGGTGTGGCTCGTCGTCGGAGCCACGCTCGGCGGCGCGATCCTGTGGAGCAAGGCGTCGCCGATCCCGTTTGCGTGGCAGTTCCTGACCGCGCACATCCACCTGCTCACGTGGGGCTGGCTGCTGCAACTCACGCTCGGCGTGGCATACTGGATCTTGCCGCGCTTCGGCGCGGAGCGCCCGCGGCCGTGGCTCGCGGTTGCCGCGTATGCGCTGCTCAACGCGGCGCTCGCCATCACGATTATCGCGAGCTTGCTGCCCGTCGCATGGCCGGGGATTCTCGTCGGCGCGCTGCAACTGCTGGCCCTGTTTGCGTTTGCGCTGCATGCGTTTCCGCGCGCGCGGCGCTCCGCCTATGGCAAGTGAGGAACGAAGCATGACATCACCTGAAAACACCGCCACCGATTTTTACGACGCGCTTGCGCCGATGTTCGACGTGATGACCGACTGGAACGCGCGGCTTGCGGCAGAAGGACCGTTCCTTAAGGCCATGCTCGAAGAGGCGGGCGCGCGCTCGGTGCTTGATGCGGCGTGCGGCAGCGGGGGTCATGCGCTTGCGCTGGCGCAGTGGGGCTACGAAGTGGCGGGCGCGGACGTCAGCCCGGTGATGGTGGACATGGCGCGGCGCAAGGCCGCGGAGGCGGGGCTGGACGCGCCGTTCGCCGTGACCGACCTCGCCGGCCTGTCCGAATTGGCCGCGGGGCGGACGGACGACGACAGCGCGCTCGGCGTGGCGCGGCTGGCGCCCTACGATGCGGTGCTGTGCCTCGGCAACTCGCTGCCGCACCTG
>JALOOB010000390.1 GCA_025454635.1 Anaerolineae bacterium | reverse complement strand
ATCTCCGATGACCGCAACGCGCATCGCCTAAAACGCCAGACTCCCTTGTCCGCTCTCCATCGCCAGCAGGCGCACCTTCATGTCGAGCCCGCCCGCGTAGCCGTGCATCGAGCCGTCGGAACCCACCACGCGATGGCACGGGATCACCAGCGGCACCGGGTTCGATCCCAGCGCCATTCCGACCGCCTGGTAGATGCCCGCGCCGCCTCCCCCAATCTGGTCCGCGATCCAGCGATAGGCGCGCGTTTCGCCGTAGCCGATGCGCGTGGCTGCCGACCAGACGGACAGCGCAAACGAAGTGTTCCCGCGCAGGTCAACCGGCACGTTGAACTCGCGCAGCTCGCCCGCGAGATACGCCCGCACCTGTCGCTCCGCCTCCGCAAGCTGCGGTTCGTCCGGCGCCAGCCGGACATCCCGGTAGTGCTTGCGCAGCTCGTCGAGCGTCTCCTCGCTCGTCTTTCTTGGCAGAACCAGCGCCCGCAGCCCGCGCTCCGACGCGACCAGGCCCACCCAGCCCCAGCCCTCCACCTCGAAAACGTTAGCGATCAGTTCGTCGGCCACGGGCAACCCCCAACAGGACGAGGACGACGGCCGCGGCGGCCAGCGCCGCCATCCATGCGATGCGCACCCACGGCAGCGCCCCGAATTCGGGCGACATCAGGCCGAGCCCCAGCAACACCAGCGCGACCGGCAGGAACGCGTTGAACGCGAGAATAAGCCCGGTTCGGTTCGCGCCGAGCGGCGGCTTCTTGCCCATCCGAAACGCCAGCCACCCCAGCATGGCCATGGGGAAGATGACGCCGGTCATCAGGAGCAGCACGCCGGCCAGTCGTCCGAGCGACGAGTCCATTAATCGAAGCTCCCTCGCACGCGGGCGCGCCAGATGCGCCACGTCATCTTAAGAAAGAGCGCGCTGTCTTTTATGGGCCGGAAATGGCTCTTTTTGTCATTATAGATGGTCTTAATGGGCACCCAGCCCACCTTTAATCCCGCAAAATCCGCCCGCAGCAGCATTTCCACTTCGGCCTCGAACCTGGTGCTCGTCGGGCGGACCTCCTGCATCGCTCGCCGGCTGAACAGCCGGTAGCCGCTCTGATTGTCCGGGATAGGGCGTCCCATCGCCGCCTTGAGCAAGAACGATCCGACGTTGTTGCCGAAGCGGCTCTTGGCCGGCATCTGGTGATACTGGCGCTGCCCGATGATGATGTCGCCCTGGCCCGCCCGAAATGCCTCGATGAAAAGCGGGATCTCGTCCGGGTCGTGCTGGCCGTCCGCGTCGAGGGTGATCGCCGCATCGACGCCGCGCTGGATCGCGTAGTCGAAGCCGGACAGGAGCGCCTTGCCCTTGCCCTGGTTGCGGCCATGGCTGATGACCTTTGCGCCCGCGAGCGCGGCTGCGCCGCCCGTCCCGTCCGACGAGCCGTCGTCCACCACGACGACCGGCAGGTGCTTCGCCGCGCCGGCCACTACGTTGCCGATGTAACGCGCCTCGTTGTAGGCCGGGATCAACGCAAGTATTTCGCCGCCGGCGGGCGCGCCGCCTGCTCGGGTGGCGTCTGTGTTGCTGGTGCTCATACCCTTTCCTATCGCTAACAAACCGGTGGGGTGCTTAGTTTACCCCGCGTTGCGGGCTGCGTCAAAGCCTCGCTGCAACCGGGAGCGCCGGGGCTGCGTAACAAAGGTAGCGCGCCGGCACGATGCGCGCGGAGGAGGAAGAAGATGCAGGGTCGAGTTCTCGTCGCCTATGCCAGTAACGCGGGTTCGACGGCCGACGTGGCGCGGGCCGTTGGCGAGGAACTGACGCGGGCGGGCGCGCAGGTGGACGTTCGC
This sequence comes from Anaerolineae bacterium, assembly GCA_025454635.1. Taxonomy (GTDB): domain Bacteria; phylum Chloroflexota; class Anaerolineae; order CG2-30-64-16; family CG2-30-64-16; genus JALOOB01. The sequence goes on along the minus strand of JALOOB010000390.1, from coordinate 1,564 downwards.
CCCATTGCGGACGTCGCGGCAATCGAGCCCGGCGCATACGACGCCGTTGTGGTTGGCGCGCCGATGATTGTCGGCTGGAAGCGCGACGCGTTGGCGTTCGTCGAGCGCAACCGCGCCGCGCTTGCGAAGGCGCCGCTGGCGTTCTTCGCGACGGCGATGACGCTGACCGAGTCGGACGAGCCCATTCCGGATGGAGTGGCAGTCACGGTCGACCCCAAGCTGGCGAAGCACCCCCGAAACGAGGAGCGCCTTGGCTTCAAGGAACGCTTCACCACGCTCGATCACTACCTTGGGCCGATCCTTAAGAGCGCGGGCGCCGCGCGGCCGGCGAGCGTCGCGTTTTTCCGCGGCAAGCTGGACTTCCGCCGCCTTAAGTTCTTCCAGATGGTCTTTGTAATGCTCGTCGTCGGCGCGCAGCCGGGGGATTATCGCAACTGGGACGCAATCAGGGGGTGGGCGCGCGAACTCCCGGCCCGCCTCTCGTTGGCCTGACTGCGGCGCGCAAGAAGAAGCCCCGCGTCGTCGAAGCGGGGCGTATTCTTGCGCGCCGCAAGCTCGCTAGCGCGGACACTGGCCGGTAACCCGCGCCACAAAGCCGTGAATCTTGTGGAAGAACGGCGCCTTCGGGATGAACATATACGGGCAGTAGCCCGGAATCACCGCGATGCCCTTCTCGCGGCAGTAGGCGATGGCCGCCTCGTTCTCGCTCGAACGGTCGCTCACGCCGTAGAACCACACGCGCTTGATGCCCGCCTCCGCGCAGTCGCGGACGATCTGCTCGTTCAGCGAGGGCGCGGTCAACAGGAGCGCGGCGTCGATCGGCGCGTCGATCTCCTGGACGCGCGCGTATGCCGGTGCGTCGCCGATGGTGGTCAGATGCGGGCTGACCGCGCGCGCGTCATAGCCCCACTTGCGCAGATCGCGGTACAAGCTCTGCCCGAACTCCTTCGGGTCACGCGAAACGCCGATGACAGCCAGGCGCTGCGATGCCAGGAAGGCATCGATTTCGCCGCGAACAGTGGTCGTGCTCATGGTGGAACTCCTCCTGCTCTCTGTATACGCAGGAGCGGCGAGTCTGTTGCGCCTTTAGGCCCAAGCTGATTACGAGCGCACTTGACCGTCGCCGTACCAGGGTACGGCGATGCGTGGAGGTCGCCGGCTGGTCGCGTCACTCGCGCACGTGACCGTCGCCGTACCCCACCCACTTGTATGTCGTCAGCGCCACCAGCCCCATCGGCCCGCGCGCGTGGAGCTTCTGCGTGCTCACCGCCACCTCCGCGCCCAGCCCGAACTGCCCGCCGTCCGTGAAGCGGGTGCTCGCATTGACGTACACCGCGGAGGAGTTCACCTCGTTAACGAAACGCGTCGCATTGCCCCAGTCGTTCGTGAGGATGCTGTCGGAGTGTTCGGTGCTGTGCGCGGCGATGTGGTCGATGGCGTCTTCCAACCCCGAAACCACCTTGACCCCCAGCACCAGCGACATCCACTCGGTGTCGAAGTCGTCCGGCCCCGCGGGCTTGATCCCCATCTGCGGTCCGCCGCTCGCCAGGATCGCCAGCGCCTG
>JALOOB010000389.1 GCA_025454635.1 Anaerolineae bacterium | reverse complement strand
GCGCATCGTCGAACGCCCGGCCGATTTCGTCGAAGCGGTCGGTGCGGCGCGCCGCGAGGCGTCGGCCGCGTTCGGCGACGACCGGTTGATCCTCGAACGATATATCGCGCGGGCGCATCACGTCGAGTTTCAGGTGCTGGGGGATAACACGGGCAAACTGCGCGAGCGGATGGGGCGGGCGGCCGCGGATGCGGCGCGGGCGGCGGGCTACCGAAATGCCGGCACGGTCGAGTTCATCGTGGACCCCGCGACGCGCCAGTTCTACTTTCTCGAAATGAACACGCGGCTGCAGGTGGAGCATCCTATCACGGAGCTGGTGGCGGGGATCGACCTGGCGCAGTGGCAGATCCGCATCGCGGCGGGAGAGCCGCTGTCGTTCGATCAGGGCGACCTGCGCCAGCGCGGGCATGCGATCGAGTGCCGGCTGTATGCCGAGGACCCGGCCAATCGCTTCCTACCGGCCACCGGCCGCCTGATCCGCTTTGTCGAGCCGAAAGGGCCGGGGATCCGGGTGGACACGGGCGTCACGACGGGCGACGAGGTCTCGGTGTACTATGATCCGCTCATCGCCAAGCTGATCGCGCATGGGGAGGATCGGGAGGCGGCGATCCGCCGGATGCTGGCCGCGCTGGGCGACACGGTGCTTCTGGGGGTGACGACGAACTGGCGGTTTCTGCAGGACGTCCTGCGACACGGGGACTTTGCCGCGGGCCGTGTGGACACGGGATGGATCGACCGCGAGTTTGCCGCGTGGGAGGCGCCGCAGTGCGACCTGCCGCCGGAAGCGCTGATCGCGGCCGCCTTGTCCGAGGCGCAAATCCTGCATGCGGCGGGGCGGAACGTTGCGCCTGCGGTCGACGAGAGCGCAGGCGGAGACCGCTTCAGCCCGTGGCGCGCCGCAAGCCGATTCAGGATCGGGGAGGGGTGAGCGAGTGAAGTATCGCTACCAATCCGGCGAGACGGTCTATGAGGTGCTGCTGGAAGGGCACGGCGCCGGCTACCGCGTGACGATCAACGGCGAACGGTACGAGGTGGAGGTGCTGGACGCGCAGCCGGGGGCGTTCACGCTGCGGATGGAGTCCGCAGCCGGGCGTCCTTCGACTGCGGACGTTCCAGCGGAACGTCCCTCCGCTCAGGATGCTTTTGGCCCGCGGACGGTCTACTGGGGCGCGGAGGGCGAGACGAAGTGGCTGTCATCGGGTGGGTGCTCGTACCGGCTGGACCGGCCGAAGGAGCGGCGGCGGGGTGGCGCGGCGGCTGCGGCAGCGGAGAACGCGCTGCGCGCGCCGATGCCCGCGCAGGTGCGCGCAGTGCAGGTGAGCGAAGGCGACGAGGTGGCCGCGGGGCAGACGATCCTGCTGCTTGAAGCGATGAAGATGGAAATCAAGCTGGTCAGCCCGCGGCCGGCGCGGGTGGCCCGGCTGCTGGCGAAGCAGGGGCAGACGGTCGAGCGCGAGCAGATTCTCGTGGAGTTGGAATAGACGCGTCCGGTCTTGCGACCGTACGCGACGCGGAGGGGGCATGCCGGGACGATACTATGACGACCTGGAGGTCGGGCAGCGGATTCGGCACAGCGTGGGACGCACGATCACCGAGATGGACAATGTGTTGTTCTGCGCGCTGACGATGAACACACAGCCGCTGCATCTCGACGAAGCGTACGCGGCGAAGACGCAGTTTGGACGGCGGCTGGTCAACGGCGTGTTCACGCTGGGGCTGGCGGTGGGGCTGAGCGTGGCCGAATTGACGGAAGGGACCATCGTCGCGAACCTGGGCTATGACCGGGTGGTCCATCCGAACCCGGTCTACCACGGCGACACGCTGTACGTGGAGTCGGAGGTGCTCGAAAAGCGGGCGTCAAAGTCGCGGCCGGACGTGGGGATCGTGCGGATCAAGCACACGGGGCGGAACCAGGACGGGACGGTCGTGGTGGAGTTCGAACGGACCGCGATGTTTTTGAGGCGGCCGGAGAGCGGATAACCACAAAGGACCGAAGAACCGAAGGCGCACCAAGACTCTTTGTGAACCTTTGCGTTTTGGAGTCTTCGTGGTTAGCGTTTCACCAGGGGAGGCGTGATGCGGGCGAGACGGGCGGTGCTGTACATGCCGGGGGACGACGAGCGGAAGATTCGCAAGGCGACGACGCTGGACGCGGACTGCGTGTGCCTGGACATGGAGGACGGCGTCGCGCTGAGCCGGAAGGACGAGGCGCGCGGCCTGATCCCGGAGATGCTGCGCGAGCTGGACTTTGGGCGCTCGGAGCGGCTGGCGCGGATCAATCCGGTCGGGTCGGGGATGGAGGCGGACGACCTGCGCGCCGCGCTGGAGGGCCGGCCGGACGGCATTGTCATCCCCAAGGTGGAGACCGGCGACGCGATCCGCTGGGCGAGCGCGCAGATCGGGGAGCGAGAGCGGGCGATGGGCTGGCCGCACGGCGGCATTTGCATTATCGTGCTGGTCGAGACTGCGCTTGGCATCGTGAACTTGAAGGAGATCGCGGGCAGCGACCCGCGGCTGCAGGCGCTCATCTTCGGCGCGGAGGACCTGGCCGGCGACATCGGCGCGGTGCGGACGCGCGAGGCGTGGGAGGTGTTCTATGCGCGCAGCGCGGTGGTGACGCATGCGGCGGCTTTCGATCTGCAGGCGATCGACATGGTCTACATCGACTATAAGGACGGCGAGGGGATGGTCCGCGAGGCGCAGGAGGCGGCGCGCATGGGCTACGCGGGCAAGCAGGTGATCCATCCGAACCAGATCGCGCCCGCGCAGGAGGCCTTCACGCCGGACGATGCAGCGATTGCGCACGCGCTGCGGGTGATGAACGCGATGCGCGAGCATCAGGCGGCGGGGAAGGGCGCGTTCAGCCTGGACGGGAAGATGATCGACATGCCGCTAGTGAAGGCGGCGGAGCGGGTGCTGGCGCGGGCGAGGGCGGCGGGGAGAGTTGACTGAGGCGATTGTTGAACGCGCGGCAACTCAACCAGTGGACGTTGCCTTTGAGTTTTCAGTTAGCCAACGCGCAATAGCCGTCACATCGTAGAGGCCTTGCGCAACCTCAAGCGTGAAGGCCTCCAATGCTTCATTGGACGCGATTAAGCGATACCCGTTGCGTTCCAGAAAGAGACCTGCGGCCGCGATACTCAGGCGCTTATTTCCGTCAATCATGGGATGATTCAGGATGAGCGAGTGCATGAGAGCAGCAGCCTTCGCAAAGACCTCCGCATAGAGCTCGCGTGCTCCGTAGGTAGCCCGAGGCCTGGCCGCGGCTGCTTCCAGTAATCCCACGTCGCGCACGCCTTGCGTGCCGCCTGTAGCGTCAATCAGCAGCATATGCAAGAACAGCAGTTGCTTAACCGATAGATAGTTCACCTGGCAAGGGCCTGAAGAGCGGGCCGATACCGCTCGATGAAGTCCGTCACCTGCCGCGCAAATTCCACGTCCACCTCGTCTGCCTCGCTCCGTTCAGTCCCGGCCGCGGCATTCTGTTCGTCCTTTGGCTTGAGCGCCTCCGTCACATACTCTGCAAGCGCTTCGCGCACCACGTTGGAGAT
>JALOOB010000388.1 GCA_025454635.1 Anaerolineae bacterium | reverse complement strand
TGAAGAGGCGGCCGACGACGAACGTGTCGGGCGAGAGCGTGTTGCGAATCTCGCGCAGCAGGCCGCGGTCGCCCGCATGGATCAGCAGGACGGGCGGCTGCACCTTTGCGATCGCGTCGCGCAGGAACTGGACGGTGGTGTTTTCGACGTAGAAACGGAGCCTCCCTCTTCGCCCGGCGCGGGCGGAAACACCTTTGGGATTTGCGGCGGATCCTCGGCGCCCTCTGCGCTTCCCATGCCGAGCCACTCTCCAAGCGTCTTCGGGTACGCGGTCGTGGGCTGTTGCGGGTGCGACGCGGGGAGAGCCTCCTCGGGCGCCGTCCATCCGTCGGGCATGGTCCACTCGTCGGGGAAGACAACAGCCTCCTGCGGGAGGACGTCGCCACCCTCGAAGAAAGCCTCGAATTCCCTCGGCTGGGCGACCGGCTGAACCGGCGCGCCGGGCCACGGCGTGCCCTTCTGCGCGAGCTCGTCGAGCATCCGCTTTGTGTCGGCCTCGTCCTTGCCCGCGAGCCGGTAGGTCGTCGCGCCCGCCCCTCGCAGCCGCGCCTCGTCCGCGCCGGAGACGCCCGCCTCGCCGCCGACGATTACGACGTTCTGCGCGAGCATGGCGTCCGCGACGCTGAACCCCGTCGTCGGGCGGAAGCGCGCGATGTAGCCCTGCGCGCTGCGCCAGTCGGCCTCGGCCCACGCAGCGCCACCGGTTTGTGGCGCATGGTCCCAGAAGAGCAGGTAGAGCTGCATCCGCTGAACCGGCGCGACTCCGCCCTTCTGGGCGGCGCGCACTTCCTCGATCAGCCGGGGATACCAGTTCAGCCCGGACTTCCAGTGTTCGCCGGGGCAGACGGTCGCCTTCGGCCACACGTCGCGGTGCCCCTTGATCTGATCCTCCTTGATGCCGTGCTCCTGCATGAGCCACGCCGCTAGTTGCGCAGCGCTCCTGAGCTGCTGCGGCGTCGGCTCCTGATCTTCCGGCGGGCGGTCCGTGCCGTCGTAATTCTTGCGCATGAAGCGGCCGATCAGGCTGATCGCCACGCTGTAGTCGTTCGGGTCGCCGCCCACGTGGTAGGAGCGGGTGGACTCCCGCTGCCCCTGGTAGATGACGCCCTGCGGATCGACGAGGAAGTGATAGCCCACGCCCGGCCACTGCGCTTTGACCACCTCGCCCTGCGCGTTCTTGCGCTCGCCAAAGACATGATACTGCGCGATGGTCTGAACGGTCGTCGTCTTTGGCGTGTCGGTGTGGTGGACGACGATCATTGAGATGGGCCGCGTGCGCTTGCCATACGGCGGGAGGGTCGGGTGCTTCGGCAGTTTGTCGACCATGTCGACGACCGCCGGCTTCGCCACCCGGCCGGGCGTCGACCCGCCAAGCTGCGCCTTGAGCCGCTCGATCTCCGCGGCTTGCTCGCGCACCGTCGCTTCAAGCTGCGCAACGCGCGCTTGCAGCGCGGTTACCTGCGCCTGCGATGCGGTCAACTGGCCCTGCAGGTCGGCCTTCTGCTTGTTTGCCGCGTCGAGGTCGCGCGTTAGCGAGGCGATTTGCGCGTTGAGCCCCGCGACCTGCGCCTCCAGCTCCGCGATGCGCCGCTTAAGCGCGGGGACGTCCGGCGTAGCTTCCGCATCGATGATCGCCTGGACGCGAGCGAGCAGCGCATCCTTGTACTTCGCGCCTATCATCCACTGATTGCCCGGCGAGCCCGTCGCCTCCAACTCGCGCCGGCCGACGACCGCCGAGGTCGGCAGCTTGTAGCGCATCAGCAGATCGGCGATGAGCCGGGCCGCGCTCTCCATCTGCGCAGGCGGCGGGGGGACGTTGGTGAAGTCGCCGGCCAGCGCGATGGCCAGCGAGTCCGCGTTGACCTCCGGCTTGTTCGTCTGGGCGACGACCGACGTGTGCGGCTGGGTGGCATAGACCGTGCCGTTGCCCGACACCACATAGTGATACTGGATGCCGGGCAGCCCGCGGCCGACGGCAGCCTGCGCGAGCCGCTCCGGCGTCACATCGCCGGGGGTGACCGTATGGTGGACGACGACGCGCTTGATGGCGCCCTCATCGCGGGTCGGATACGCGCCGGTCCCCGCGGGCAACTGCCCGATCTTGTCGACGACCTGCAGGGGTCCGACCGGCGCGGGCGCACTCATCGAGTCCTCCAGTGCCTTGATTTGCGCCTCGAGCGCGTCCAACTGCCGCGCGAGGTCGGCCGGCTTCATGGCGTTGATCTGCGCTTGCAGCGCCTCCGCGTCCTTGCGCAGGGCGGCGGCCTCCTGCGCGGCCTTGTTCACCGCGGCGATCTCATCCTCCAGCGCGGCGGCGGCTGCCTCCAACTCGGTCACCCGGCGGCGCAGCGCGGCCCACGGGTCCTCGCCCACTGACCACTGGTAGCGCGCGCCGAGCGCACCGCGGAAATCCTCGATGACGCCTGCCTTGCCCTCGATGCCCCAGCGGTCGCCGGGCACCTGCGGCCAGCGGTAGAGCAGCAGGTTGCGGATTTTCTGGCTATTGGCCCGGTTCCAGCGGTCGATCTCTGTATAGGCCGCGCGCACCCAGCCGGTGTTGGCGTTCTCCCATGCCTGGTCGCCCTGGTTTGTTTCGGTAAGGTAGACGGGCAGGCTCCGCATGGCCTGGGGGATGGCGGCCATGAAATCCATGTAGGCGCGGAAATGGTAGCGCAGGTGGGCGAAGCGGGGATCGCCCATCTTCTCTTCGGAGGTGATCAGGGCAGGCGATGCGCCGTGGGTGTAGGTGTGCAGCGTGATGCCGTCGAGGTTGCCCGCGCCAATCGCGGCGAGCATATCGGAGAAGTACTTGACCCAGTCGCCGTTGGGGTTGCCGGGGTAGGTGAGCAGGATGTTCCACGGCGCGGGCGCGGCCACGAGCACCTGGTCGCCCTCGTGGCCGGGAACTGCCTTGATCGCGTTGCGGCATTGGCGGTAGCACGACGCGTAGCGGGCAGGGGTGATTTCCTCGCCGCGCTGCTCCGGGCTGACAGGCGCGGGCCACCCCGGCCCCCAGTTCCAGACCGCTCCGGGCCACTCGATCGGGTGGTTGGTCTCGTTGCCGATGACCCACAGGTGCGCGCCCTGCGACGCGGCGACGAAGTTGGCGCAGCGGCGGGCGAAGTTGGCGTACTCGCGCTCAAAGGGGATCGTGCCGCCCGGGTTGTAGTCGTTGTTCAGCCGGACGATCACGCCCAGGTCGCGGTCGCTGAGGCCGCGATAGTCGCCGCCGATGCGGTTGTTCGGGTCGTGGCCGATTGCCTCGGTGACAAGCACCCAGCCGGGCACGCCTGCGTCGAGCATGATCTGCTCGCCGCCGGGGTCGTGGAAGCCATAGATGTAGAGCGAATCGCGCAGTGGACGGGGCACGCGGGTTCCTCCCTCCAAAACGATGTCTGCCGCCGCATTATCGCGCAGCCTGCGCGCAACGTTTGAAGTGCGGAGTACAGATAGGCGAACTTGCCGGCGCGATCATTGAAATATGAACGAAGCAGGCAATCAAGACAACGAGGTGAGAACGCCGGTCAGCCGGCGCCGGGAGGCGCTGCTCAC
>JALOOB010000387.1 GCA_025454635.1 Anaerolineae bacterium | reverse complement strand
GAAGTCCTCGCCCGGCCGCTGTATCTCTCCGCTGCCCGCTCGCCGCACATTGTCGACATCCAGTTGTTTCGCCGCGGCTTGCACAACAACCCGGCGGATCTCCGCGCGCGGCTTCAGGCTGCCGTGGACGAAGCCTCCGCGCGGGTGTTTGGCGACGGCCGCCGCGAGTACGACTATGTTGTCATGGGCTACGGCCTGTGCGGTCAGGCGACCGCGGGGCTCACCGCGCGGGAGATTCCGGTAGTCGTGCCGCGCGCGCATGACTGCATCACCCTGTTCCTGGGCAGCCGCGGTGCCTATCAGCATCAGTTCGAAAACCACTCGGGGACCTACTGGTATGCGCAGGACTATATCGAGCGCGACGACGGGACGAGCGGCGCATTGGCCCTGGGCGCAGGCTCGGACACCGACCTCGACAAGGTCTACGACGAGTATGTTGCGAAGTACGGCAAGGACAACGCCGACTACCTCATGGAAGTGATGGGCGCGTGGCAGCAGCATTACAAGCGCGCGGGCGTCATCGACATGGGCATCGGCGATATCTCGGCAACGCTCGCCCGCGCGGAGGCCGATGCTGCGCGCCGCGGCTGGGTCGTCGAGAAGGTGACGGGCGACGCGGTGCTGATGAAGCGCCTGCTCGACGGCGACTGGGAACGCGATTACCTGATCCTCCAGCCGGGCGAGCAACTGGCGATGACCTACGATCACAACGTCATCGGCTGCGCAAAGGTCTAAGAGCGGTTTTTGCCACAGAGAACACAGAGACCGCAGAGAATCTCCGAGAACTTTGTGGCGAACTGTTTTAAGATTGGGACGACATGACTCAAACCGAAATCAGGAAAGTTGTCCGGGCAGAAGGCCGCGCGACCGCGCAGGTCAAGTTCTCGGACGGGCGCATCTACGAAGGCCCGCTGTGGACCGAACTGCGCGAGTTTGTCGACGCGGCCGGGGCAGAGCTGCCCTGGCGCTTCCCGACCGTCGCCGCGCTGATCGACGACGAACTGCGCGAGCTGACTTATCACATCGACCGCGACGTCGAGGTCACGCCGCTGGGCACGGACGATCGGGACGGCAGCCGCATCTATCGCCGCTCGCTGACCTTCCTGCTCGTGGTCGCCATCCACCAGCTTTTCCCTGAGGCGCTCGTCAACATCGACCACTCGGTGACCTTCGGCGGCTATTACTGCGAGGTCGAGGGCCGGCCGCAGTTCACGGGCGAGGAACTCGCGCAGATCGAAGCGCGCATGCGCGAGATCGTCGCATCGGCCGCGCCCATCGGCAAGCAGCGCGTGCCGCTCGCCGAGGCTATCGAGCTGTTTCGGAGTCGCGGTGAGGACGACAAGGTCCGCCTGCTGCAACATCGCGAGAAGGACTATCTCGTCCTCTACGAGCTGTGCGGTTTCCGGGGCTACTTCCATGGTTACATGGCGCCCTCGGCGGACTACCTGTCCGCGTTCGCGCTCCAGTACTACGCACCCGGCTTCCTGCTGCGCTTTCCGCAGCGCCAGAGCACGGAGCTCGAACCGGTCATCGAGTATCCCAAGCTCGTGAACGTGTTCCGCGAGTACGGCCATACGTTGCGCGTGCTCGGCCTGCAGGACGTCGGGTCGCTCAACGCGGCGATCACGGCGGGACGGGCGAATGAGATCATGCTCGTCGCGGAGGCGCGACACGAGCACGGCATCGCCGGCATCGCCACGCAGATCGCCAGCGCCCGCCCGCGGCCGAAACTCGTGCTCATTGCCGGTCCTTCTTCGTCCGGCAAGACGACCTTTTCCAAGCGCCTGGCCGTCCAGTTGCTCGCCAACGGCATCCGCCCGATCGCGATGGAGATGGACAACTACTTCGTCGACCGCGACCTGACCCCGCGTGACGAGGAGGGTAATTACGACTTTGAGTGTCTGGAAGCGCTCGACCTTCCCCTGTTCAACGATCACCTTGCCCGCCTGATGCGGGGTGAGGAAGTGCAGCTGCCGCGCTTCAACTTCATCAGCGGCCGTCGAGAGCCGGGCACGGTCATCCAACTCGGACCGGATCAGATCCTGCTCATTGAGGGCATCCACGGCCTGAATCCGCGCCTCGCGCCCGATGCGGACCATGAGAGCGTCTTCCGCATTTATATCTCGGCGCTCACACAGCTCAATATCGATCGCTATAACCGAGTTTCCACTACGGACAACCGGTTGATCCGCCGCATCGTGCGCGACGCGCGCACCCGGGGCTACACCGCGGCCGACACGATCGGCCGGTGGGAGAGCGTCCACCGCGGCGAGCGGAAGCACATTTTTCCGTACCAGGAGAACGCGGACGCGATGTTCAATTCGGCGCTCGTCTACGAGTTGTCCGCGCTGAAGCCGTACGCTGAGCCGCTGCTGCTCCAACTGGAGCAGGGCCAGCCCGGCTACGTTGAGGCGCACCGGTTGCTGGCGTTCCTGGGGTGGTTCGAGCCGATGCCGGTGGACCCGGTGCCGGACAACTCCATCTTGCGCGAGTTCGTGGGCGGGAGCAACCTGGAAAAGTTCGAGCCGTGGCGGCGGGCCTGAACTTCGCCTCCATCCCCGGGTTTCATTAAGGGTCTGCTGCATGGCGCAGAAAGCAAGGATGCCTGAATGTCCGCAGCACCACGTTTCACCATCGGAGTACTGGCCGGTTGGCAGTACTACTGGACTCCCACGCCGCTGAGCTACCTCAATCCTATTTTCCGGGGCATTCGCCAGGCGGCTGCGGAAGCCGGGTGCAATCTCCTCCTCGCCTGTGGCATGGGCTCATCTGCCAGCGCGGTTGATCCACTGCGCCCCGCCTGGCCCACGCTCTCCCCTGATTCGGACTTCGTGCCCGTTGGGCCGTGGAATACTGATGGGCTGATCGTCGTGAATCCGCTTCACACGGCAGCGCGCTCACGCGACGTTCAAGCGATGATCGACGCCGGTCATCCGGCTGTCTTCATTGCGTCCGGTGAGCCGGGCCCAACGATCGAAGCCGACAACGGGTACGGAATTCGCGAAGCGGTCCTTCATCTCTTCGGGCACGGCCACCGTCAGATCGCGTTCATCGCCGGCAGCCCGGAAGATCTGCTCGGAGACACCGGGGAACGCCTCGAAGCATACCGCTCGACCATGAGGGAACTTGGGCTCGATCTTGACGAGAGCCATTGCGCCTACGGGCGACATACGTTCGCCGGCGGTGTCCTGGCTGCCCGTCAAATCCTTGCCGGCCGCTCGCCCTTCACGGCGGTCGTCGCCAGCAACGATGAGTCCGCGTTGGGCGCGATGCAAGCGTTTGGCGAGGTCGGGCTGAGGCCCGAGGACATCGCCATCATCGGCTTCGACAATAGGCCCGAAAGCGCTCTCCAGCGCCCCTCGCTCAGTAGCGTCTCTGTCCCTCTCGCCGAGCTCGGCGTTGAAGCTGTCCGCGAGTTGGTCAGGCTCATGCGACGCGAAGCTCCCTCCGCGGCCCCTGTACGCGTGCCCACGCGGCTGGTAGCTCGCGAGTCTTGTGGTTGTGTCGAAGGGGAAACGCCTGCACCGCTTCGGGGCGAGTTGGAGTCCAAACGCGCCCGCCTGGTTGACGCCTTTGAACAGAGCATTGCGCTCGGCGTCTCTGTCCCGCTCGATGCGGCCTTAGCAGGTTGGCTCGACGACGGCGCTCCTGTGGAGGACGACGGTGAGGCCTGGCGCGCGGCTTTTGACATCGCCTTTC
>JALOOB010000386.1 GCA_025454635.1 Anaerolineae bacterium | reverse complement strand
GCGGTTTCGAGTTCCTCGGGCATGTGCGGCACGAGCGACACCAGCCGGCGGAACAGGTCGAGCGTGGCGCGCATCAGCGCCTCCGCCTCCAAATCCTGTTCGCGCAGGTCAGGCGCGTCTTCCTCGTCCGGCATCTCCGACACCCGCGCGCGCAGGTACGGCTGTTCCTGGAGGTATTCGTCCACGTGGATGCGCTCGATGCCCTGCACAATCAGGCGGATGGTGCCGTCAGGCGCGCGCAGCATCCGGTGAACTATCGCGGCCGTGCCGGTGCGGTAGATCTGGTCAGGATTGGGTTCCTCGACCTCAGGGTCTTGTGAGGTCACCAGGCCGATGATGCGCTGGTCCGAGACGTCGACGAGCGCGTCGTCGACGAGGCGGATCGAGCGCTCCTGCCCGATGGTAAGGGGCAGCCACATCATCGGGTATACCACCACCCCGCGCAAGGGCAAGATCGGCAGCTCGCCTGGGATGCTTATTTCGTTCTGTTCGCCAACACTCATGATGCTCCACCTTCGCTCTCAACGCCCGCGTCTGCGCGCGCTTCGCTCACCTGCGTCCCCGCTGCCTCTGCTTCGTCACCCTTGGCCGTTGCCCGCACAGGCACCCGGCGCACGGTGGCTTTCGGCAGGACGATTTTCAGAAAGCCGTTCTCGTAAGTGGCCTCCTGGCCTGACGGCTCAAGCGCCCACGGCAGATGCGCATCGGTGCGGAACTTGCCGTGCCGGATTTCCATTTGTTGATAACCGAGCTTCTCGGTCGGGTCGCGGCGGACCCCGACGACCGTTAAGGTTCTGCCACTGAGCAGGATTTCGTAATCGTTCGGGCCCAACCCCGCGATCTCGATGACCACCACGACGGTATTGTCGGTCTCATAGACGTCTGTCGGCGGCCGCCAAATGGTCTCGTTGGGCATGCTCCAACGAGGGTTTCCATAGCTTTCGCGATACACGTGCGCACCCTCCTAAAAGTTCCAATCCAAAACGCAAGAGCATTGTACCACTCGACGCAATACGATGCAGCGGGCTTTCTTCCCCTTGTAAAGGATTTATACCGGGATTGCGTTAGAAGCGCGCTTCTTTTGCGTTAACAGGCTGTTAGCGGGCGCGAGCCCGCCACGAGTTACGCGAATTCGACCAATTCGACGAATTCGCGTAATTCGTGGCGGGCTTATATACTGCTTGCCGCAGATCAACCCCCCATAGGAGGCCCTATGCCCGACGACCGGCTCGTCGACCTCTCGATCCGCGAATTCTCGGAGCGCCTTGCGTCCAGTGAACCTGCGCCCGGTGGCGGGTCCGCTTCCGCAGCGGCGGGCGCGATGGCCGCCGGCCTGGCCGCAATGGTCGCGCGACTGACCATCGGCCGCGAGAAGTACGCCGCGCACCAGGACGAGATGGAGAAGGTGCTGGCGCAGGCGGAGCGGCTGCGCGGGCAGATGCTGGCGCTGGTCGACGCGGACACGGTTGCGTATCAGAACGTGATGGCGGCGTACCGGCTGCCGAAGGGCGACGCGGAGCAGCAGGCTGCGCGGAAGTCTGCGGTGCAGGAGGCGCTGCTGCACGCGGCGGACATTCCCCTTGCCGCGGCAGAAGCGGCGGTGCAGATCCTCAACCTCGCCGCGCTGGCATCGCAGCACGGCAACAAGAACGCGGCCTCCGACGCAGCGGTGTCGGCGCTCCTTGCGCACGCCGCTCTGCACGGCGCGGCGCGCAATGTACGCATCAACCTCGAAATGATCGACAACAAGGAGTTCGGCGCGGCGGCCGAGCTGCGGCTGTCCGGGCTGATCGAGAACGGCGAGGCCGCGCTGAGGCGCGTGCTGGGCGCGTGATGATGGTTTCTGCCGCAGGAGCCACGGAGAGCGCAGAGGCGTCGGCTGAACAACAGCGGAGCATCCTGAGCGGAGTCCCGCCAAAGCAACCGGCGGGACAGAGTCAAAAGCGGCTGGGCGGGGCCGGGATCGCGCTGCTCGGCTACCTCGCGCTCACGCTCCTGATGACCTATCCGCTTATTGCGCAGTTTGCGTCCGCCATTCCCGGCGACTCGTTTGACGGCTGGCAGAACTACTGGAACCTGTGGTGGGTCAAGACCGCGCTCGTCGACAAGCTGGCTTCGCCGTGGCACACCGACCTGCTCCACCACCCCACAGGCGTGAGCCTGCTGTTCCACACGCTCAACCCGTTCAACGGCATCACCTTCCTGCCGGTCCAGCTCGCGTTCGGGCTGATTCCCGCGTACAACGCAGTCGTCGTCTTCAGCTTTGCGATCGGCGGGCTCGGCGCGTATCTGTTGACGCGCCACGTCCTGGGGCCGGGCGGCAGCCGCGCAGCCGCGTTCCTGGCCGGCGCGATCTTTGCCTTCTCGCCCTACCACATCGCGCACCTGCTCGGCCACATGCAGCTGATCGCGCTCCAGTGGCTGCCCTTCTTTGCCTTGTACCTGCTGCGCGCGGTGGAGAATAGCCACAGAGGACGCAAAGGGCTCAGAGAGGTCGGGCTGGCTGCGCTGTTCCTCGTCCTCGTGGCGTTGTGCGACTGGTATTATGTCTTCTACTGCCTGATCTTCTCGGCGGTCGTGGCAGTGTGGTTTCTGGTGGCGCGGCGTCGCGACGCCAGGTCCGGTCGTCGGTATTTGTCAGGCCCCGCTGCAATTGCGGCGGTCTGGCTGCTGACGGCGGTCGTGCTCTCCCCCTTACTCATCCCGATGGTGCGCGAGGCCGCGGCTGCGAGCTACATGGTGCCCGAAGCGGGGCAAAGCCGCACATTCTCTGCGGACCTTCTCGCGTTCATCACGCCGCAGGGCTTCCATCCGCTGTGGGGCGAGTGGGCGCGCAACGCGAGCAGCCGTTTCACCGCGACCATCTCCGAGTACACCGTCTTCGCAGGTTACACCGTGCTGGCGCTGGCGCTTGTGGCGGTCGGCGCGCGGTGGACGGGTCGCCGCGGGATGAAGGGGCTGTGGATCGCGGTCGCGTTGGTCTTTTTTATCCTCTCGCTCGGACCGGCGCTCAAGTTTCAAGGGCGCACCGGACTGCTGCCGGGCGGCGGGGAGATTCCGCTGCCCTACGCGCTCATCGCCAACCTCTCCTTCCTGAACATTATGCGTTCGGTCAGCCGGCTCGACGTGATGCTGATGCTCAGCCTGGGCGTGCTGGCCGCGGCGGGCGCGTCGACCGTCGCGCGCCGGCTGCGCGCCTGGGGCAGCCGCAGCGAGTCGGGGCATCCTGAGCGGAGCGCCCTCCCGCAGGAGGGTGCGAAGCCGAAGGACGCCCCGGCTGCGCAAGCTCGCAGGCGCGGCGCCTGGACCGTCCTCGTCCCGGCGCTCGCCACGGCGCTCGTCCTGTTCGAGTTCCTGCCCGTCCCCTACCCGATGAGCCCGCCCGACACGCCCGCATGGTACAAGACGCTGGCGCAGGACGAGCGGCCCGGCGCGGTGCTCA
>JALOOB010000385.1 GCA_025454635.1 Anaerolineae bacterium | reverse complement strand
CTGGCGCAGGAGTTCGCGGGGAGGGCTGTCGTGGGCAAGCTCAACGTGGACGAAAACCAGCGAGTTGCCGGCCAGTACGGCATCATGAGCATCCCCACGCTGCTCATATTCAAGGACGGCAAAGTGGTCGATCAGATCGTCGGCGCGCAGCCGGCGCAGGTGCTGAGGCAGCCCGTCACTCTCTCCTTCGTAATCTGGATTCCCGACCACTTTTGCTGCGCATTCCTCGCGCAATACTAGTCCTTACTCCGCGCTAGCCATCGCTGCTCCAATGCGCTCAAGGCGCCTTGCCAGGAAGATCATGCCTAAACCCGTCATCGTGGCCGTCGACGACGACCGAACGGTGCTCGCCGCGGTCGAGCGAGATCTGCGCAGGCGATACTTGCGCCGCTTGCGCCTGCGCAATGATCCCGTCGCGCTTCTGCTCGTCGATCAGCGGATGCCCAGGCAAACGGGCGTGGAGTTTCTCGCAGAAGCGATGAGCCTCTACCCCGAAGTCAAGCGCGTGCTACTGACGGCCTATGCCGATACCGAAGCAGCCATTCGGGCAATCAACGAAATCCGGCTTGATTACTATCTTCTGAAGCCCTGGGACCCGCCGGAAGAGAAGCTGTATCCAGTGCTGGACGACCTGCTGGGCGATTGGCAGGCGGGTTTCCGGCCGCCGTTCGAGGGCATCAGGCTCATCGGCTATCGTTGGTCCCCGGAAGCTCATGCCGTGCGGGACTTCCTCGCCCGCAACCAGGCGCCTTATCAATGGCTCGACATCGAGTCAGAAGGGGAAGCCGTCCGGCTGCTGGAGGCCGCCGGGTTGGACAGGACGTCGCTCCCCGTGGCCATTTACCCGGACGGCGCTGCGCAAGCGCGGCCGACAGCCACGGACCTGGCGCAGAAGATCGGCCTGCGCACGGCCGCCTCGCTACCCTTCTACGATCTCGTCATCGTCGGATGCGGCCCGGCCGGGCTCGCGGCCGGCGTGTATGGCGCCTCGGAGGGGCTTAAGACGCTGATCCTCGAGCGCGAGGCGCCCGGCGGGCAGGCGGGCCAAAGCTCGCGGATCGAGAACTACCTTGGCTTCCCGGTCGGTCTCAGCGGCGGGGACCTTGCGCGACGGGCGCTCGCCCAGGCATCTCGCTTCGGCGCGGAGATCCTGACTCCCCAGGAAGCAATAGGCGTCCGGAGCCAGGACAGTTACAGGTTCGTTCGCCTCGCAGACGAGTCTGAGGTGAGTTGCCATGCATTGCTAATCGCCACCGGCGTGCAGTATCGCAAGCTCGGTGCGCCCGGCGTCGATGACTGCACGGGCGCAGGCGTCTATTACGGCGCCGGGATGACCGAGGCCATCGCGATGCGGGGACATGACGCCTTCGTGGTCGGCGGCGGCAACTCAGCGGGGCAGTCTGCGATGTACCTCTCGCGATTCGCGCGCCAGGTCACTATTCTCGTGCGCGGCTATGGCTTGGCCGAGGGCATGTCGGCCTATCTCATCGATCAGATCCGGGCCACCGCGAACATCGCAGTGCGGACCCGAACGGCGGTCGCGGCGGCGCATGGAACCGGCGCTGATGTGACCACGCGTCGTCTCGAAGCGCTGACCCTGGTGAACGTGGACAGCGGCGAACAGGAGCAATGCCCCGCGGCTGGCCTGTTCATCTTCATCGGCGCGGCGCCGCGCACCGACTGGCTTGGCGATGCCGTGCTGCGCGACAGGAGCGGCTTCATCCTGACCGGCCCGGACCTCGCCAGGGAGGGCAGGCGGCCCGCCGGCTGGAACCTCGCGCGCGAGCCCTACTGGCTGGAGACCAGCGTGCCGGGGATTTTTGCGGCCGGAGACGTACGCGCGCGTTCCGTGAAGCGCGTGGCGTCCGCGGTCGGCGAAGGGTCGATGACCGTGCAGTTTGTTCACCAGTATCTCGCTACGCTGTAAAGGGAAGGAGGCTGTATGTCGGCTGAGTGCTCTCATGAGGACCAGATTCAAGATGTGACGCCAAGCGCGCAAGGCTGCGAGGACTGCTTGCGCACCGGGGGTTCCTGGGTTCACCTGCGCATCTGCCTGATCTGCGGTCATGTCGGCTGTTGCGATAGTTCGCCGAATAAGCACGCCACGGCCCACTTCCGCGCCACCGGGCACCCCATCATCCAGTCCTTCCAACCCGGCGAGGACTGGCGCTGGTGCTACGTGGACGAGGTGCTGCTCTAGTGGACCGGGTCACCCTCCTCGAGTTGCCCCTCTTCGCCGGTTTGTCGACCGAGGCAGTCGACCGGCTCGTGTCGGAAGCGGAACCCCTGGCGCTCGGCCCGGGCGACGTGTTGGTCGAAGAGGGTGCGCTTGGCGATTGCGTATATCTGCTGTTGAACGGCCAGGTTGAGGTGAGCAAGCGCAGCGGCGAGCGTGACGTATCCATTGCCAGGCGCGGTCCCGGAGAGATCATCGGCGAGCTCGCAGTGATCCAGGGAGGCTCCCGAGCGGCAACCGTCCGCGCCACGAAGGAAACGCAGGTCCTGCGGATCAGCTCCGAGCTGTTCGAGGAGACACTGCTGCCCAGCCCGGGTGTGGCGCCTCGGCTGCTCAAGATCGCTCTGCAGCGTCTGCGCAACATGGAGCAGATGCTCAAGCAGAGCGAGAAGATGGCCGCGCTCGGCGTGCTGGCCGCGGGGCTGGCCCATGAGCTAAACAACCCCGTGGCCGCGGTGAAGAGAGGCGCGAGCGGGCTGCGCGATGTGCTCGACGAGCTTCAGCGGCTAGCCGGCGAACTCGCGGCCGCGCGCGCAGGCGCGGATCAACTCGTCGCATTCGACGCCGCCCGCCGTCTTGCGGCCGAACGGCCCTTCTCGGAGCCGCCGGGTGATCCGCTCGAGCGGAGCGACCGCGAGGAAGAACTGGCAGACTGGTTGGAGGAGCGCGCTGTTCCGGATGCGTGGGAGTTGGCGCCCGCGCTGGTGGCGCATGGGTGGCAGCAGGGCGAGCTTGCTGACATGATCGCTGCGATCGACACGGGGCTGCAGCCGCTCGCGCTGCGATGGATCGCGCTGATCAGCTCCGCGCGCGCCCTGCTGGACGAAACGCATGAGGGCGCGACCCGGATCGGCGACATCGTCGGCGCAGTTAAGTCGTACTCATATCTGGATCAGGGGCCGGTGCAACTGGTCGACGTGAACGCGGGGATTGAAAGCACGCTAACCATTCTGCGGCACAAGCTAAAGCTGGGGGTCGAGGTCCACCGGCTGTTTGCCTCCGGGCTTCCGCGGATCGAGGCGTACGCAGGCGAGCTTAACCAGGTCTGGACCAACATCCTGGACAACGCGATCGACGCGATGGCTGGCCGCGGTAACATCTGGATCACCACCCGACAGGACGGCGACCGTATCCGCGTCGAGATAGCTAACGACGGCCCGCAGATTCCCCCCGACGCGCGGCAGCGCGTCTTTGAAGCCTTCTTCACCACGAAAGAGCCGGGTAAGGGGACCGGCCTCGGACTCAACATCACGTATAATATCGTTGCCAAACATCACGGTGACATCTCTGTTACATCGGACCCCGACCGAACGACCTTTGCGGTGACACTGCCGGTCGCTATGCAGCGGTAAACGCAGGCCCGGCGGGCGGGGATGGAGGATCAATGCCGGCGCGGGCCCAACTCACAGTCGTCGATCTCTTTTCCGGCTGCGGCGGGATGTCGTGGGGGCTGGAGTTGGCGGGCTTCATGACCGTGGCCGGCATCGACCACTGGCAACCTGCCACCAACACCTTTGCGCTCAATCATCCCCGCGCTCTCGCCATCCAGGCCGATCTGACCGTTCTGACTCCCCGCGAACTGCTCGCCCGCGTGG
>JALOOB010000099.1 GCA_025454635.1 Anaerolineae bacterium | reverse complement strand
GTTGTTGGAGATCATGATGGCCTTGGCGCCCTGAGTCGGCGCATTGGTCACGATCTCGATCTGGCCGGCGACCGAGTTGTCCGCGGTCGGGCCGACGAACTCAAGCTTGCCGGGGTTCTGCAGCTCGGCGTGAGCTTCCTTCGCGCCGTCGTGCGCCTCGTCGAAGACCTTGTTGCCAACGAACTTCGGCAGCAGGATCATGTCCGTGGCGATGCCCGGCGTGGGTTCGGCCACGCCATCCGCGGGCGCTGCAGCCGCCTGGGTCGGCTCGGGGGCAGCAGCGGGCGCCTCGGTTGCGGCGGGGGCCTGGGTCGGCGCGGGGGCTGCCGTGGGCTGGGCCGGCGCGGGCGCTCCGCCACCGCAGGCGGCCAGCAGCATGCTGAGGACGGTCAGCGCTGCGATGATCTGGAAAATCCGTGTCTTCATGCGTATCTCCTCCTGGTAAACGTGAAACAGACAGTCATGCGAGAAAGCGTCAGGTGGTCGAGAGTGTCCTTCGTGTTGCGCTCCTCTCTGCGCGGGCGCGCCCGCGCGTCGCCATGTAGAGCGACCGTCAGGTCGCGCGTTTGCGCAGCTCCGCCTGCATACGCCGGCGGCTCACACCAGCCCGGGCGCGGTTGATCATGTTAGGCCCGAGCACGGAAAAAATCAGGAGCACGCCGATCACGCCCGTTTGGAAGTGACCGGACAGGCCCGCAAGCCCCATACCGTTGCGCACGTTGAGGATGATCATGATCGACAGGAACACGCCGTAGAGCGTGCCCGAGCCGCCGAAGATGCTCACCCCGCCGAGCAGCACCATTGTGATGATATCTAGCTCATAGCCGGCGGCAAGATCGCCGCGCACCGCGCCGAAGCGCGCGGCCAACAGCAGGCCGGCGAGGGCCGCCATGAGGCCCGATGCGACATACAGCATGAACTTCACGCGCGGCACCTTCACGCCGGAGAAGCGCGCGACGTCCTTGCTGTTGCCGATGACGTACACCTGCCGCCCGAAGCCGGAGTATTGCAGGATGACGAGCGCCACGGCGAACAGGAAGAAGAAGAGCAAGAGCGCGAACGGGAACGGCCCGATCAGGTCCTGCTGGCCGAGGCGGTTGAACCACTCCGGGAACTTGCCGATGGACTTGTCCTCGACAAAGACGCGCGCCAGGCCGCGATACGAAATCTGCGTCGCCAGCGTGACGACCAGCGAGTTGAGGCCGACACGCGCGATCCAGAAGCCGTTGAAGATGCCGCAGGCGAGCCCGACGCACAGGGCGATGACGAGCGCGGTGGCGAAGTTCGTGCCGCGGCTGAACAGGAAGGCGCTGACGCACGCGGCCAACCCCATGATGGACGGCGCAGAGAGGTCGATCTCGCCGTTGATGATCAGGAAGGTCATGACCAGCGCGATCATGATCTTCTCGATCGACAGGATGAACAGATTGATCTGGTTGTTGATGGTGAGGTAGCCCGGCGCGAGCGTGCTGTTGATGACCAGGATCAGCAGCAGCATGACGAGCAGCAGCCCCTCCCAACTTTTAAGACGCCGCCAGGCGACGGAAAGAAACGATTCGCCTGCGGCGGGCATGGCGGCTTGATTAGCGGACATCGGCGGCTACCTCCGGCTTCTGCTCGTCCTCCGACCGCATCTGCAGGCCGGCCCGCGCCCACAGGTTTTTCAGGCGCCCGAAGACGACGTTGTCGAGCGCGACCGCGGCCAGGATGAGCATGCCCAGGATCGCATCGCGCCAGAACTCGCTGACGACCTGCCAGCGGAACAGGCTGTTCTCCAGCAGGTCGAGGAACAATGCGCCAAGAAATGCGCCGATGACCGTGCCTGACCCGCCCATGTTGCTCACGCCACCGACCACGACCGCGGCGACTGACGCAAACTCGAGGCCGGTGCCGGCGAGCACCGTCACGTTCCCGTAGCGGCCGAGGAACATGAACCCGCCGAGGCCCGCCAGCATGCCCGAGAAGAGGAACGCGCTGAACACCATGCGCTGCGCAGGGAAGCCGGCGATGCGCGCTGCGTCGGGGTTCGAGCCGATGGCATAGAGCCGGCGGCCGAACGGCAGCAGGCTCAGGACGAACTGGAACAGCAGCACGACGAATATCATGATGAGGAAGAGCACGCGGAACTGTATTTGTCCCACCGTGAACACGCTGAGCCGCGAAAGGTCAACCAGCCAGTCGGGCAGCAGGTTGGTGGTGATGGGGACCGCGCCCGAGTACTCGACGAGGAAACTGCGGTAGATCGCGAGCGTCGCAATGGTCGTAATGATCGAGGGCACGCGGCCGTAGGCGATGAGTAGGCCGTTGATCGAACCGCAGATGGCGCCGACCCCGATAGCGAGCGCGACGGCCGCAAGCGGCGGGATTTCCGGGTGTCGCCAGAGCTGCTGGCCGACGATGTAGGCGGTGAGGCCAACGACCGAGCCGACCGACAGGTCGAAGTTGCGGGTCAGGAAGACGAGCGTCTGCCCGACCGCGAGCACGGCCACCACGGCAACGCTGGTCGAGATGCGGTTGACGAACCGGGCGTCGAAGTAGCCGGGGATCTGGATGGAGAAGAACCCGATCATGATGGCCATGAGGGCCAGCAGGAAGAGCAGCCGGATTTGCTCGGGCCGGAAGCGGCTGATCAGCTTATTCATAGTGCGGCCTTCTGTTCTGCGGTCTGCGCGAGTTCGGCGTGGCCCATGGCTGCGGCCATGACCGATTCCTCCGACGCGTCCGCCCGGTCGAGCACGGCCATCTGCCGCCCCTCGCGCATCACCAGCACCCGATCGCTCATGCCGAGCACCTCGGGCAGGTCGGACGAGATCATGATGACCGCGATGCCCTGGTTCGCCAGGTCGGAGATCATGTGGTGCACTTCGGCCTTCGCGCCAACGTCGATGCCGCGGGTCGGCTCGTCAAGGATGAGCAGCTTCGGCTCGGCGTTCAGCCACTTGGAGAGCATCACCTTCTGCTGGTTGCCGCCCGACAGCCGCGCGACGTCGCTGTGGACGGACGGCGTGCGGATGTTCAGCCGCTGGCGGAACTTCTCCGCAGTCGCGACCTCCTGCCGGCTGCGAATGAGGCCAATGGGATTGAGGTACTGCTTGAGCATGGGTAGGGAGATGTTGGACACGATGGACATGGGCATAATAAGGCCGAGCTGCCGTCGGTCTTCGGACGCGTACGCAACGCCCAACTTGAGCGCGTCCTCCGGCGATTGGATCTTCACCGTCTTGCCCTCGAACGTGATCTCGCCCGCGTCCGCCGGCTCGATGCCGAAGAGCGCGAGCGCCACGTCAGTGCGGTGCGAGCCGATCAGCCCGGCGAAGCCGAGCACCTCGCCGCGGTAGATGTCGAAGCTGACGTCGCTGAAGACGCCGGTTTTGCCCAGGCCGCGAACCGTCGCGAGCAACTCGCCGCGGGCGCCCTTGCCCTTTGCGAAGAAGTCCTTCACGTCCCGGCCGACCATGTCGCGGATGACCGCGTCGCGCGTGACCTCCGCCCGCGTCCGGGTGGAGATCCACTTCCCGTCGCGCAGGACGGTGATGCGGTCGCCGATGGAGAAGACCTCTTCGAGCCGGTGGCCGATGAAGAGCACCGCGACGCCTTCCCGGCAGAGCGAGCGCACCAGCTTAAAGAGCTGCGCGACCTCGTGCTGCGAGAGGGAGGCGGTGGGCTCGTCCATGATCAGCACGCGCACCTTGAGGGAGATGGCCTTCGCTATTTCGACGGCCTGCTGCGCGGCGAGGGTGAGCCCGCGCGCGGGCATCTTGACGTCCAGGTGCACGTCGAGCTTGGCGAGGATCTCCCGCGCGTCCTCGTACATCTTGCCCCACCGGACCACAGGCCCGCGGTCAGCGTGGCTGATGAAGATGTTCTCGGCAACGTTGAGGTCGGGGTAGACCATCGGCTCCTGGTAGATGGCGGCGATGCCGAGCGTCTGCGCCTCCTGCGAGTTGCGCACCTGCGCGGGCTTGCCGTCGAGCAGGATTTCGCCCGTGTCAGGGCGGTGGACGCCGGTCATGATCTTGATCAGCGTCGACTTGCCCGCGCCGTTCTCTCCGATGAGCGCATGGACTTCGCCGGGATAGAGCGTCAGGGAGACTCCCTCCAGCGCTTGAGTCGCGTCGAAGCGCTTGGAGATGTCCACCATCTGGAGCACCGGCTTGATGATGGGGGTTTGGGTCATACCTCACCTGCAATGGCTCCGCGCCGGCTGCCGTACGAGGGCCGCCGCGCGGGCGAGAGGCTGCGTGCGTCGCTAAACGGGCAGCGCGGCCGGGAGCGGTGTGGGCGCGCTAGCGCCTGCGAAAATGAAGCTGTGCTCGATATTGACCGCGGGCGGGGCAGGCTCCCCGCGCAGGATCTTGAGCGCGAGCCGGATCAACTCGGCGCCGTAGCGTTCCGGGTGATAGGTCGTCGCGCCGATAATGCGCGAATCGGGTTTGGCCAGTTCGTCGCGCAGGCTGCGGTCGCCCCCCTGGCCGGTCAGCACGATATCCTGCTCTCGGCCGGCGCGCCGCGCGCCGAGCAGCGCGCCGAGCGCCGCGTCGTCGTTGAAGGTGAGAATCGCAATCCGGCGCAGGTCGGGCAGGCGGGCCAGCGCGGTCATCACAGACGCCTCGCTGACCGCGCTGGAATTGCCGCTGTCGAGGTGCATGATCTTGGACTCCGGGATCGGGCCGAGCGCGGCGGTGAGCATGTCGAGCTGCGCCTGGATGCGCGCCGCGGGACCCATTCCCGCGCGCGCCTCTTCGAGGCACAACACCATTTCGTATTCGCCGCCCCATCGCTGCTTGATCCACTGACCGAGCGCGAGGCCGGCCATCTGGCCGGCGCGGTAGTTGTCTGCGCCAAAGTAGGTGGCGCCGACCATGGGGATGTCGACCGCGATGACCGGGACGCCGGCCTGGCGGAACTTCTCCATCAGCATAGCCCCGATGCGCACGTGGAGCTGATACTCCACGATCAGGTCGCAGCGCGCGGCGATGAGGGCGTCGGCTACCTTGAGCGCGCGGTCCGCGTCGAGGTCGTTGTCCATGACGATCAGGTCGACGTTGCCGGCTTCCTTGGCGGCGCGCTCGAGGCTGCGGCGCACTTCGGCCGCAAACGGCACCTGTTCGCTCAGGTTGGCGAAGCCGATGACGTGGTGCCGGTTTTCCCGCTCGCAGGGCGTGTACGCGGTGACGCCGTGCGTGTCGCACACAGTCACCTGAGCGCACGCCGCGCGCAACTGGGCCAACGCGTCAGCCGAGATATCGCCGTCGGTGTAGATCTGGTGAACCTGGTCGAGCCGGCCAAACGACGCGAGCCCGTGGCGCCCCAGCTTGCTGGAATCGAGGAGGAGCACGACCTGTTCCGCGATTTCGAGCATCTGGGTCTTCATCTGCGCTTCGCGGAGATCGCCCTCGGTCAGCGCGCCGTCGGGCGTGACCGCTGCCGCAGAGACGAACGCGGTCTTGATGCGCAGATCGCGCAGGGCCTGGTCGTTGAACATGCCGGTGACAGGCACGCCGTCGGGCCGGAGCAGGCCGCCGAGCAGCAGCACGCTGTGAGACGGATTGCGCGCGATGCGCCGCGCAGTCTCGACGCCGTTGGTCACGACGGTGAGGTTTTGGCGATCCCTCAGGTAGCCGGCGAGGACGTAGCCGCTGGTGGAGGCGTCGAAAAGCAGGGAGTCGCCGTCGTCGACCAACTCCGCCGCCCACCGGCCGATCATATCCTTCTGGCGGACGCACCGCTGGAGCCGGTGTTCGAACGCATCGCTGAGATAGTCGGGGCCGCTGCCGTTGCGGTAGTTGTGGAGGGCGGCTGCGCCGCCGCGCACGCGCTGAAGCTGGCCCTCGGCGGCAAGTGCGTTGAAGTCGTTGCGGATGGTGTTGGGGCTAACGCCGAGCCGGGCCGCGACCGCGTCAACGTCAAGCGCCCCGCTTTCGCGGAGCAGGTTGAGGATCGTCAGGCGTCGCATGTGGGTTTCCAACGCGGAAACTCCTCGTCGTTGTGGCGCGGCTGGGATAAGGCATGGATTGTGAGAAGTTATGACGAGCATAGCACGCTTGTGAAGGATTGTCAATACCTGTATTTTCTTGTGAAATTGGATTCGGGCAGGTGTAGAAGTTTGTGAGCAGGACAACATGAGACCTGGCGGGTTTCCAAGGGGCCTCCAGATCTCTTGCGCTCCGATGATCCCGCTCACCGGATGACCCTACTCCGGCGGCGCGCCGTGCCCCGGCCCGAGATGCTTCAGCATGACGAGGGGGTCAGACTTGCTCCCGTTGCGGATGACGACGCCTTCCTGCGCAGCCTTCGCGGACACGAAGTACTCGTCGTGGGTCAGTTGCCCGAAGCGGATCAGAGCGGGGGTCTCGACCGGCCACGCGCCCATCGTCCCGTGGCCCTGCACCATGATCATCCCGTAGGGTCCAGGGTCCGTGATGGTGACGGACCGCCCCGGGAGCACCGTCAGTTCCTTCGCGGCGAACAAATCGTTCCGGTAGATGATCCAGTTCTCGACGTAGCCCGCCTCGCGCATCTCATCGAGGGGGCGAACCGGTCGCGGCAGCAGGAAGTGCGCGTCTTTGAAGTTCGCCTTGGTGTTCGCCTCCCAGTCGATGAGCGACACGAGGAAGTCGAGGTCGTCCCGGCATTCCGGCGGCACGTTCTTGGTGAGCAGCGTGCGGGGCAGGACCATATCGCCCACGATCGACTGGAACATGGCGGAGATGTCGCTGCCCCACTGCGGCTCGTAGGTGCATAGGCTGCCCGGCGCGTGCAGGATGCCCGCGGGCACCCACCAACCGGTCCCCAGCTCCAGCCGGTAAGCCCGCGACAGGTCGGTAATGCGGTTGTCGCCCGCGTCCCAGATTTCGAGGCAGCGCCTGACCTGTTCCTTCGTCGTGCCCGGCTCCAGGCCAAAGAAGGTCAGCGGGCAGTCGCCGTCGTAGTTGTTCATCTGCCGGGGGAAAAAGTAGCCTTCCGGCTTGGACTTCTGGCCGACGAGCCGCGCATGCCGCTCCATCTGGTGCAGGTGGTGGGGGAGGATGCCCTTGTTGTCGAAGAACTTCGAGTAGATGGGCCACTCGCCGTGCGCGGCCCACATTTCCTCACCGAGCAGCGCAGGCCCCAACTCCGCCACCGCGTCGCGCAGCAGCGTCTTATGCTCGCGGCCTTCGTCGCCCCACACCACGTAGCTCATCCCCTCGTCGGGGGTGGTCTCCGGGCCGTTGTTGGCCCGCGTGGTCGAGGCGAACCAGCGCATGTTGATCCCGCCGCGATGCGCGCCGAACGCGTAGAGGTCGTCCGCGTGCAGCTTGAGCCGGCGGCCCGGCACGCAGTACACGCGCGGCACCCACGCCGGCGCCAGCCGGAGGATGCCCTCGCCCTGTTCCAATGCCAACTGTGTCACGGTGATTGCGCTCCTTTGCGCTGCGCCTGACTGGTTTGCCGCAGAGGTCTCAGAGGTCACACAGAGACCTCTCGGCGTTCTCTGCGGTCTCTGTGGCGAAAGGGACTGCGTTCGCCCGGCCTGACAACAGGTTTGCCACAGAGGTCACAGAGAGGTGGCTCTGCGTTCTCCGTGTCCTCTGTGGCGAAAGGGGTGCGGTCTTATTGCTGCGCCTGGACCGTCTCGATGTACGCCAGCATGTTTTCGAGCGGGATATCCCCCGGCATCTCATGTGACGGCGCGATGATGAACCCGCCGCCTTTGCCCAGGTCGTCCAGCATGCGCCGCGTCTCGCGGCGCACCTCGTCCGGCGTGCCGAACGGCAGCAGCCGTTGGATGCTCACCCCACCGTAGAACGCCAACTGCTGCCCGTACTTCGCCTTCATCTCCCAGAGGTCCATCACTTCCGGCTGGAACGGGTTGAACACTTGGAGGCCAATTTCGATCAGTTCGGGGAAGAGGTCCTGCACCTTGCCGCAGGAGTGGATGCCGACCGCCGCGCCCGCGTCGGCCACCTTCCGGTACATCGCGGCTACGCGCGGCTTGACAAACTGCCGCCAGCGCTTCGCGCCGAAGATCAGCCCGCGCTGCTGGCCCCAGTCGTCGCCGAATAGCACACCGTCGAATCCGACGCCGTCAGCGCGGCGCTTCAGCATCTCGTCGAGCACGGCCATGTTCCACTCGAAGATGCGGTCCAGCAGTTCCTCGACGAAGGCGGGCGCCTCGACCATGTCGGACAGCAGCGCCTCCATCCCGCGCACGGTCCACGCGCGCTCGTACAGCGAAAAGCTCACGCTGAACAGCTTGAAGCGGTCCTGGTTCTTGGCGAAGAACGCGGGCAGACCCGCGTAGCGTCGCGGGTCGAGCGGGTCGGGCACGATCAGCGCGGAGAGGTCGCGCTCCAGCAGCACCCGGTTGTCCGGCACGCCGAGGTCCTTGTCGACCGTCTTGTTCCACACGACGCCCCATTCGTCGGCGAACATCCCCGGCTCGGGGAGCGGCTCGTATTCGAGGCGCGACTTGTAGCGGGCAATGTGGTTGCCCAGCAGGTCGTCCAGGTCTTTTGTGCCGTAGTGCGCTTCGAGCTTGGCGCGGGCGGGGATGGTCGTGTTGATCTGATAGGGCACGATGTCAGGTTGCTCGTGGCGGATCGCCTGCCACACGCGCTGGCGCGGGGTTGTGCTCATGGTTCCTTCTTCCCTCAGCGGGCCGGCTGCCCGATGACCTCGCGCAAGCGGCGCGCGCCCTCGGCGATGGTTCCCCCGCGCATGAAGATGCTCGACGTGCCGCCGACGAGGAAGTCGGCGCCTGCGGCCACCATCTTTGGCGCGTTCTCCAGGCTTACGTTGCCGTCCACGCAAATCGGTATGTCGCGACCGTGGCGTTCGCAGAGCGCACGCGCGTCCGCGATCTTGCGCAGCGCGGATGGCACCAGTTTTTGGCCGTAAAAGCCGGGGTTAACGGTCATTAGCAGGAGAAAATCCACGTCCTCGATGACGTATTCGATGGTTTGCAGGGGCGTAGCGGGGTTCAGCGCGACGCCGGCCTGCGCGCCATGCCGGCGGATTTCCGCCAACGTGCGCTGCAAGTGCGTCACGCACTCCTGGTGCACGACGATGATCGATCCGCCCGCGGAGACGAACGGCTCGATATAGCGCTCCGGCCGCTCGACCATGAGGTGAACGTCCATCGGCAGCGCCGTCACCTGCCGCGCGGCCTTCATGATATCGGTGTTGAGGCTGAAATTCGGGACGAACTGCCCGTCCATGATGTCGATGTGGAGGTACTCGACGCCGGCCGCTTCGAGCGCGCGCAAGTCGTCCTCCAACCGGAGAAAGTTGGCGCACGCCACAGACGCGGCGATTGTGACCTTGCGAGTGTCCTTCGACTGCGCCTCGTCCCTTCGGGACGGTCTCCGCTCAGGCTGCTCCAACATGGCGACCCTCCCGTGGCGCTGACCGCTCAGGTTGCTCTAGCATTCCGATTCTCCGGTCGGGCTGACGACCACCTTCAGGCCGCTGTGGCCCTCCGCGGTGGCAAACGCGGTCTCGATTTCATTGAGGGGGAAGCGGTGCGTGATGAGCGCTTTGCCGTCGATGACGCCGCGGGCGAGCAGGTCGAGCGCGATGCGATGCTGCCGCGGCACGGACCCGTGCGAGCCGGTCACGAGCAACTCCTTGTAGTGGATCAGGTTGGTCGGCATCTCGACGTTGGGCGAGCCGGCGGGCAAGCCGCCGAAGTAGTTGATGCGGCCGCGCTGCCGCGCCATCTTGAGCGATTGCAGATGCGTCTCGACGGACGAATTGGCGGTGATGACCACGTCCGAGCCTTCGCCGTTCGTCAACTCGCGCACCATCTCGACCGGGTCGCCGTCCTGCGAGCAGACGATATGATCCGCGCCGGAGAGACGGAGCGCCTCGGGGATGCGGCCGCGCGAGCGCTGGACGCCGATGACGCGGGACGCGCCGAACGAGCGCGCGAGCTTCATCATCATGATGCCCGCCGGACCCGCGCCGATCACGGTGACGGTGTCGCCGAGCTTGATGTAGGACATTTCGAGCCCGTTGATGACGCAGGCCAGGGGCTCCGCGATAGCGGCGACCTCGTAGGACAGGTCGTCCGGGATCTTGTGGACCGGCCCGAAGCGGACGGTGGTGGCGTTCAACGGCATAAGTTCGGCGTAGCCGCCGTGGAACTGGTAGCCGATCGCATAGTTGATCTGGCAGTTGTTGCCGAGCCCCTCACGACACCAGTGGCACTCGCCGCACGGCACGTCCGCGCCCACTGCGACGCGGTCGCCCGGTTGCAGGTGCTTGACATCCTTGCCCACCGCGACGACTTCGCCCGCGACTTCGTGCCCGATGACCTGGGGTGGCTTCACGCGGGGGTTGCCGTGGTGGAAGATGCGGAGGTCCGACCCGCACACGGAGCAGGTGTGAACTTTGATGATGACTTCGTAGGGATCGGCAATGACAGGGTCCGGCACCTGCTGGACTGCGATCTGATTCAGTCCCGAATAGATGGCTGCTTTCATGCGATGACTCCTTGATTCAACGCAGATGGGGCGGATTGACAGGA
>JALOOB010000384.1 GCA_025454635.1 Anaerolineae bacterium | reverse complement strand
TCGCGGAACTGCCGCCGCGCCATCTCGCCCGCGTTCATGCTCGCAAGGATGTCGTCAAGCAGGTTCTCGGTCGACAGCAGCTCGCGATAGTCGCGCTCGGCTACCGGCTCAGGCGCCAACAGCTCGAGGCCATAGTCGTTCGCGGTCGTCGTGATCGTGATGGGCTGGCGCCGGCTCAGCCTGAATGCGAACAGGGCGGCCAGCCCCGCGTTTACGAGCTTTCCCGCAAATGGATACAGGAACAGGTGATGCCCTTCGCGCGTCTTGACCCGCTCCACCAGCAACTCGCCAGGCGCAGGCAGCGCCGACACGCGCATCTGCACGGTCAGCACAGGCGCGACCGCGCACCGCGTCGCTCAACTCCTGCGAGATCGGCAGCCCCGTCCCCGTCCACGTCGGGATTGCGCCTTTGACCGAGTTTGCCCGCCGCACCCACGCCGTCATGTCGCGGACCATGCGGAGTTCCAGCGGGACGCCCGCGAAGATAAACCGGTCTCCCGGCTTGAGCCGGCTAATGAACGACTCCGAGGTATTGCCGAGGCTCGGGCCGTTCAGGTATTTCACCTCGACCATCGGGTCGCTCGTGATGGTGCCGATGGACAGCCGGTGCCGCTGCGCGATGTCCCTGTCCACCACCCGGTGGCGCCCGTCGACCAGGGCCAACCGCCGGTATTCCGGGTACGCGGCCAGCGCCCCGCCGCCGTTGGTCACGAAGTCGAGCGCCCATCGCCACTCTTCGTCCGACAGGTGACGGTAGCTGTATGCGGTGCGCGCCTCCGCGAGCAGTTCCTCTGCGACAAACCCCCCGCCGAGTCCCACCGTGACAAGGTGCTGCACCAGCACGTCGAGCGGCTTCGACAGCGGCTCGCGCGGCTCCACCCGCCCGCCCTCCGCCGCCTCGCGCGCGGCGGCCGCCTCCACCAGTTCGAGCGCATTCGTCGGCACGCACGACACCCGGCTCACCGCGCCCGGCTGGTGCCCGCTCCGCCCCGCGCGCTGGAGCAACCGCGCGATCCCCTTCGGGCTGCCGATCTGCAGCACGCGGTCGACCGGCGAGAAGTCGACGCCGAGGTCGAGGCTCGCGGTCGCCACCACCGCGCGCAGCCGCCCCTCGCGCAGCCCGTCCTCCACCCACCCACGCGTGTCCGCCGCCAGCGAGCCGTGGTGCAGCGCCAGCAGCCCCGCCCAGTCGGGCCGCTCGGCCAGGATCGCCTGATACCACGTCTCGGCCTGGTTCCGCGTGTTGGTGAACACCAGCGTGGACGCCGACTCCTCGATGGCCGCCACGACCTGCGGCAGCATGACGAGGCCGAGGTGCCCGGCCCACGGAAACCGGCCCACCGCGGGCGGGATCAGCGAGTCGACGACGATCTGCTTGGGGATGACCGCGCGGATGAGCCGCCCCGGCCGCGCACTCCCCTTCTCGTCCACACCGACAAGCGCCGCGAGCGCCTCGTCGAGGTTGCCGAGCGTGGCCGACAGCCCCCACAGCCGCAGCCCCGGCCGCCACCCGCGCAGCCGCGCCAGCGAGAGCTCGGTCAGCGACCCGCGCTTCGAGCCGAGCAGTTCATGCCACTCGTCCACCACAACCAGGTCGAGCGTGGCGAAATACTCCCGCGCTTCCTCCTGCGAGAGCATCAGGCTGAGGCTTTCGGGCGTCGTGACGAGCGCGGCGGGCGGTTTCTTGAGCTGCCGCGCCTTCGCGCTGCCCGCGGTGTCGCCGGTCCGCCGCTCCACCTTCCACGCCAGAGCCAGGTCGGCCACGACCTCGCGGAGCGCGCGCTCCGTATCCGCGGCCAACGCGCGCATCGGCGTGACCCACAGCACTTTGAGCCCTTGCGGCGCGCCGCGCCCGCCCTCCCCGCCGTTCAGCCACGCCAGCAGCGGTCCCCACCACACGGCCATCGTCTTGCCCGTCCCGGTGGCCGCGTGGATCAACCCGCTCTCGCCGAGCAGATACGCGGCCCACGCCTCGCGCTGGAAGTCGAACGGCTCCCACCCGCGGCCCGCAAACCACGCATCCGCAGGCCCGAACAGCTCACTCACCGACTCAGCCTCTCCCTCTCCGCAACCAAACATCCCTCTTTAGCTTGCGGTTTCGCATGAAAGATGGTACAATTTTGAACGGGCGCTCTCACGACACCTTCGCCTCCCGCCCACATCTTCCATAACCGGAGCCACGATGTCAAAGTTGATTCGTCTCCTCGCGACGCTCGCCTGCTTCTTCGCGCTCGTCTCCCCGCTGTCAGTCCAAGCGGATAATCCTCCCCCGCCCGCGCGCGCCCAACGTTTCGCGCCCGGCGGACTCGGCCGCGCCGCCGAAGTCATTGCCGGCGTCAGCGGAGCGGCTTCGCCCGCCGCGCCCGCCGAAGCCAATCCGGTGGACGCGTGGTCACGCGTCGCCTTCCAGTCGTACCGCACCGGCAACTGGGAAATCTTCTCGATGCGCCCCGACGGTAGCGACCTCCGCCAGCTTACCAGCCATCCCGCCTCTGACGGCCGCCCGGAGCAAAGCCGCGCTGACGGTCGCATCGTCTTCATTTCCAGCCGCACCGGGGACTACGAGATCTACAGCATGGCGCCCGACGGGAGCCAGCTCCGCCAACTGACCAACCGCCCCGGGGAGGACAACTACCCGACCTGGTCGCCCGACGGCAAGCGCATCGCCTGGGCCGCGGACGAGGGCGAGGACTGGAACATCTACGTTATGAACGCCGACGGCTCCGGCGTCGTCCCCTTTGCGAACACCCCCGACGTCGAGTTCGGCCCCGCCTGGTCGCCAGACAATCAGTGGATCGCCTGGGTGCGGCTGGAGGAACAAGGCGCCCGCTTGTGGATCGCCCATCCCGATGGCTCCGCCGCGCATCCGGTCACGAGTTCGCTGACATTTGTCGAGAACGTCGCGTGGTCGCCCGACTCGCAGCGCATCGCCTTCGACTACACCTATGGGCAACTTTACTTCATGCGCGTCGGCTACGTCCCCGTCGACTCCGACTGGCAGCGCTGGCCCAGCTACATCTATGAGCCGAGCCAGGACTTGACCGATGCGCTCCTGAGCGGTTGGTCGCCCGACGGCAGGGAAATCCTCTTCGCGCTCGCCTCCTACACGGTTCAGCAAGGCGAGCTCGTCCTCAGCGGCGCGCAGTTGTTCCGCCATCCCTGGAACGGCAGCTTCAATCCGCCCGTGCCCCTGCCCGGCGCCGGCAGCGATATGCTGGGCGACTGGCAGCGCACCGACTTCACCCCGCCCACGTCGCGCTTCCTCCCCTTCCCCCGCCTCGCCGGGCCGGAAGGCGTCGTGGTCGAATGG
Organism: Anaerolineae bacterium; assembly: GCA_025454635.1. GTDB lineage: Bacteria > Chloroflexota > Anaerolineae > CG2-30-64-16 > CG2-30-64-16 > JALOOB01. Next base: position 718 of record JALOOB010000384.1, on the reverse strand, counting down.
ATCGGCTCCGACTCCGGCGGCTCCGGCCTGCTTGAGTACGATTTTCAGGTGCGCTCCGACGGCACAGCCTGGACGCCGTGGAACTACCTCAGCGAGCCAACCAGCGAGTTCATCGGCGGCCTCCCTGGCGAGCGCAGGTACTTCCGCCTCCGCGCGCGCGACGCGGCGGGCAACGTCGAGCCGTGGCCCGCCTCGCCCGACGGCGACGGCTCCATCCTCTTCTACAAGCAACGCTATCAAGGCTCCGTGCTCGACGCGCGGCACGGCCCCGTCGGCGGCGCGAAGATCGAAGGCATCTACGACCCGGCCGCACCCTTCCTCAGCGCGCCAAGCGGCGGCTACGACGCCTTTGCCTTCCACGACATCGGGATTCGCCTCGCCCCCTGCGGCGCCGACCCTCCACGATGGAACACCGCAGAAGGACTTCATCCTGACCGACCCCGCGGAGGCCGTCAAGAACGGCGGATTTGAGGACGACCTGGCAAACTGGCAGGTCGCGCCCGGCAGTTGGGTGCGGGTCGCAGGGCTCGGCGACGGCGGCGTCCGCTCCGGGCAGCGCGGTCTCCTCGTGGGCTACGACAACGCCCAGATCACTCACGCCGTTTCGCAGAGCGTCGCGGTGCCCGCCGCGTCGCTCAATCCCACCCTCACCTTCGTGATGCGGCCGTACATGATGACATCAAACCTCGACCGCGCAGGCGCAAGCATCAGCGTGGAC
>JALOOB010000098.1 GCA_025454635.1 Anaerolineae bacterium | reverse complement strand
GCGGCGGTCGCGTCGTCGGCGCGAAACCGGCCCGTCGCAGCGGACCTGGCGCTGGTCGGGGAAGTGGGTTTGAGCGGGGAGCTGCGCAGCGTGGGGCAACTGCCGCGGCGGCTGAACGAGGCCGCGAAGCTCGGCTTTACGCGGGTGATCGTGCCCGCGTCGGCCGCGAAGAAGCTGGAGCATCCGCCGGCGGGGCTGGAAGTGCTGGGCGCGCGCACGCTGCGCGATGCGCTCGACATGGCGCTGGTCGGGCATGCGCCGGGCGCGCGCGAAGGCCGTGACCGCGATGAGGACGGCGACGAGGAGTAAGGCCGGATGGGCGAGATCATCGGGATCGACCACGTCCAGCTTTCGATGCCTCCCGGCGAGGAGGAGCGGGCGCGCGCGTTCTACGTGGGGCTGCTCGGTTTTCGGGAGGTGCCCAAGCCGGAGTCGCTCGCGGGGCGCGGGGGCGCGTGGTTCGAATCGGGCGCGGCGCGGCTGCATCTCGGCGCGGAGCCGGAGATGGGCGCAGGCGGCCCCGTCCACCCGCTGAAGAAGGCGCACCCCGGCTTTCTCGTGACGGGGCTGGCGGAACTGGTCGCCCGCTTGCAGGCCGCCGGCGTCACGGTCACGTTCGAGCCGCCCATCCCCGGCTATGACCGTGCGCACATCCTCGACCCGTTCGGCAACCGGATCGAACTGTTGGAGATCAAACCGGTGAGCTAACCACAAAGGCGCGAAGACACGAAGGTTCACAAAGACCATTAAGAGGGGCTTCGTGAATCTCCGTGGCTTTGGTCCTTCGTGGTTAACGTCGTTTCTACTTGCGCTCGACCACGCGAATCTTCAGCCCACCCTTCGGGCGGAGGGTCAGCAGCGCCTGAAGCTCGATCTCGGGTTGCTCGACCGGCTCGTATGAGAACCGCTGGATCATCATGGGCAACATGAGTTGCCCTTCGAACATCGCGAGGTGGCTGCCGACGCAGACGTGCGGCCCGCCGCCGAAGGGGAAGAAGGCGTAGGGCGGGTAGCGTTTCTTCCAGTCGCCGTCGAAGCGTTCGGGGTCGAACCTAAGCGGGTCGGGGTAGATGCGGCTGTCACGGTGGATGGTCCACATGGGGATGAGCATGACGCTGCCCTTGGGCACGGTCGTCCCGCCGAGTTGAATGTCGTCCACCGCCTGCCGCACCATGAGCGACCACGCGGGCGGATAGACGCGCATCGACTCGTTCAGAACCTTCTCCGTGTACGGCATGCGCTTCAGGTCGTCCAGCCCCGGCACGCGTCCCTGCAAGACGGTATCGACTTCCTCCTGCAGCTTGCGCTGTATCTCCGGATTGGTGGACAGCAGGTGCAACGTCCACATCAGCATGAGCGCGGTGGTTTCATGCCCCGCGCCGAAGAGCGTCTTGAGCTCGTTGCAGATTTCGCGGTCGGAGAGCTGCGCGCCGGTTTCCTCGTCCTTCGCCGCGATCAGGTCGCCCAGGATGTCGTCGCACTGGACGCCGGTGCGTCTTCGCTCCGCGATCATAGGGAGGATGAACGCTTCGATGACCTCGGTCGCTTTGGCGATGCGGCGGTTGTCGGCGGTGGGCATCCAGAGGGGCATCTGCTGGAACGCGGTCGTGCGCGCGGTCAGCACCTCGAACACCGCGGTGAGCGCCTGGTTTTGGTCGGCCGCGTCGCGCTCGATGTCGCCCACGCTAAAGATGATATCTGCGATGATGCCCATGGTGGTGCGCATCATCTCGAACATCATCTCGATTTCGACGCCGGAAGGGTGCGCTTGGGTTTGCCAGGCGTCCAGGCGGCGCTTTGTGTGACGCGTGACTACGTCCAGGTAGCGCTTGACGATGGTGGCCTGGAACGAGGGGTTGAGGATGCGGCGGTGGCTCTTCCACGGCTCGCCCTCCATCGTCAACGTGGACGAGCCGACGGCGTTCGACCACGTCGCGGTCTGCCGACCCCACTTGACCACTTTGCCGCCCTGCGCGCTGGGGGTCATCAACTCGCGCACGTAAGCGGGGGAGTTGACGAGGTAGAAGTGAAACGCGGCCATGCGGAAGTAGGCAATGTCGCCGTGGGTTTCCGCCACGTCGGTAAGGAAGCCGAGCGTGTCGCGCTGGAAGCGAATCAGATTCATTGCGCCGAATGGGCCGCCGGAAGGTCCGGGCGGGCGCGGTGGCGTCGAAGTCATGGGCGAGAGCCTTTCACCTGAGCTGGATCGGCAGGAATACGGTTGTCTCGGGAGGGTCGACCGCGAGCGGTTCGAGCCGGTTGATCCGCAGCGCATTGGATTCGGTGAACCACAGCGCGCCACTCTGGCCGGGCGCGATATCGAGCGGCTTGGTGCCGGCTTCGGGCAGGGCGTACTCAGTGAAGGGGCCGTTGGCGACCCCGCGGCGGTTGACCGTTTTTACTGCGCTCAGGGTCTTGCTGATGTTCGGGGTCACGTCCACCGGCTCGACGGTCGTCGTGTTCTGCGGGGCGATGAAGGTAACCGTCTGCAGAGTTGTCAGAACGGGGGTTCCGGTTGCCGGCGTCAGCGCGCCAACGCGGCTGCCGCGATATTCGGTGAACCAGATGGTCGCGTCCTGGCGCAGCAGCCCGGCCGGGCCGCTGTCGGGATGGGGCAGCAGGTAGCGGGCGAGCTGGTTTGTCTGCGGCGTGAGCCGGCTGATGCTGTTGCCGGTGGCGTCGAACTCGGTCAGCCAAATCTCGGCGTCGCTCAGGACTTGAAGCTGGAACGGGCGGGCCTCCGGCGAAGGCAGCTTCCAGATCGTCGTCTCGCCGGTGGCAACCTTCAGGCGGCCGACGCCCTGCAGGCCCCGGGGCTGGACCGTGAACCAGACGTCGCCGTTGGGCGCAATGTCGAGGTTGTAGGTGTCGGTGTAGGGGCTGAGGTCCCAGCCGGTCATCTGGTTCGTCTGCGGGGAGAGGCGCACGATGTGATCCTTCTCCCAGCCCTTCGACGAGAACCAGATCGCCTGCGTGGCGGGGTCGACCTCCAACCCGAAGTGGTTGCGCGGGAGCTTCCACTCGGTGATGATGCCGCTTAGGGGATTGAGCCGGCCGACGGTGTCGTTGCCGCCCGGCGCGTTGGCGGTGGTGTACCAGATGATCCCGCCTGCGCCCTGGGCGACGTCAAAGACGCTCTTCCGTTCGGGCAGGGTGTAGACGCGGGAGAGGAGCGTCTGGGGGTCGAGTTCGCCGAGCGCGCTGCCGGAGAAGGACGAATACCAGATGTGGCCGTCGGAGGCGACTAGCATGTGGGTCGGTGTGACCGGCGTCGAGTACTGGACGAAGGCGACGGCAGAAGAAGTTGCGTCGCCCTCCGAAGCCGGTTTGGCAAGACGAGGGCCACCGCCGGCGCTGCTTACCAGGGGCGCTCCGGTCGGGTCTAACGGTTCAGGATGGCTTGAAGCCTCAGCGGCGAGGAGTGTTGCGAAAAGCAGAGCGGGGAGAAACAGAATTGCCAGGAACAAATTGCGCATCGCGGCTCTCCTTGTTGTCCGCTAGTCTATCAGCAGTGGGGCCTTTGCGTCAATGAATCCTGGGCGCTCACTCGGCGCGCGCGCAGAGAGGTCGTACAGTCGGGGAGAGGCAGAGAAAGGATCGGGCACATGGCAGCGGAAGCGCGCGAGGTGGTCGTGGTTGGCAACGCGGGCATCGACACGAACATCTATCTATACGGTATGGACGTTGACTGGACCGTCGAGGCGAACTTCACGGAGAACATCGACTACGTGGGGCAAGCGGGCGGGTATGCCAGCCGCTGTTACGCGCGACTCGGCCATCGCACTGCGTTCATCGGCTCGGTGGGCGAGGACTGGCAGGGCCGCTTTGTCCGGGAAGAGCTGGCGCGGGACGGCATTGACCTGAGCGCGCTCTTCGTCGATCCAGCAGGCACCGCGCGCAGCGTGAACATCATGTATCGCGATGGGCGACGCAAGAACTTCTACGACGGCAAGGGTCACATGACGCTGCAGCCCGATCTCGGGCGCTGCCGGGAGGCAATGCGCGGCGCGCGGCTCGCGCACTTCAGCATCCCCAACTGGGCGCGGTGGCTGCTTCCCGTTGCGCGCGCGGAGGGGATCAGAGTGGCGGTGGACCTGCAGGATATCGTCTCGCCCGACGATCCCTACCGCCGCGACTTCGTCGCGCACGCCGATATCATCTTCTTTTCGGCCGCCAACTACGACGACCCGTCCGACCTGATGCGGAGCTTTCTGGCCGTCCGACCGGGGCGCGTCGTCGTGAGCGGGATGGGCAGCCGCGGCGCGGCCTTGGGAACGGATGCGGGCATCCGATTCTTCGGCCCGGTCGACCTGCCGGAGCCGGTCGTGGACACCAACGGCGCAGGCGACGCGCTGGCGTGCGGCTTTCTCAGCAGCTATGTCCTGCGTGGGTTGACAGCGGAGGAGTCGGTCCTGCGCGGGCAGATCGCCGCGCGCCACATGTGCGCACGGCGGGCGACCTCGGCAGAAGGAATCACGCGCGGGGAGCTCGACGCCTACGCCTCCGGGTTGAGCCGCGCTTAGGTCATCGACGCGCGGGGTGGTATACTGCCCCGCGAATCACAACGAGGGGAGGGGACGCATGACCGTAACGGCCGTCGTGGGAGCTCAATGGGGCGACGAGGGCAAGGGCCGCATTGTGGATTACCTGGCGCAGGATGTGGGCATGGTGATCCGTTTTCAGGGCGGCGACAACGCGGGGCATACCGTCGTCAACGAACACGGCACGTTCCGGCTCCACCTCGTTCCTTCGGGTATCTTTAACCCAAACACCGCGTGCATCATTGGGCCGGGCACGGTCATCCATCCGCCCGCGCTGCTCGACGAAATGACCGAGCTGGCGACGGCGGGGATCAGCCTCGACAACCTGTGGATCTCCGAGCGCGCGCACGTGGTGATGCCTTACCACCGGATGCTCGACGGCCTGGAGGAATCGGCGCGGGGCGGCGCGCAGATCGGCACGACCAAGCGCGGGATCGGTCCCGCCTATGCGGACAAGGCCGCGCGCGCGGGCATCCGCATGGGCGATCTGCGGCGGCCCGGCTACCTGGCCGACCGGATCGGGCTGGCGCTGCCGCGCATTAACCGCACCATCGCGCATTTCGGCGGCGAGGAGGTCGAGCTGTACGGGCTGGCGCGGCAGGCGATGGGTTGGGGGAACGCGCTCGATGGGCGGATCGTGGACACGACGCCAATGGTGCGCGCGGCGCTCACCGAGGGGCGAGACGTGCTGCTCGAAGGGCAGCTCGGCATCATGCGCGACATTGACTGGGGCACCTATCCCTACGTGACTTCGTCCAACCCGATCGCCGGCGGCGGCTTCGCGGGCGCGGGACTGCCCCCGCGCGCGATCGAGCGGGTCGTCGGGGTGGTTAAGGCGTACTGCACTGCGGTGGGCGCGGGGCCGTTCCCGACCGAACTGCACGACGATGTTGCGGAGCACCTGCGGGGCGTCGGGCAGGAGTACGGGGCGACGACCGGGCGGCCGCGGCGCTGCGGGTGGCTGGATGGGGTGGCGCTCCCGTACGCGGCGTGGCTCAACGGCTTCACCGGCCTGGCTATCACCAAGCTGGATGTGCTCGACGGGCTGCCGGAGCTCAAGATTTGCGTGGGCTATCGCATCGGCGACGAGATTGTGCGGAGCGTGCCGGATACATACAACATGGGCCGGGCGGACCCGGTCTACGAGAGCTGGCCGGGGTGGCGGGAGGAGACGCGGCACTGCCGGCGCTGGAACGACCTGCCGCAGGCGGCGCGCGCCTACCTCGACCGCATCTCGGAGATCGCCGCGACGCCGCTGCAGTATATTTCGGTCGGGCCGGGCCGGGAGCAGTTGATCGTCCTGTAAGCAGAATACCGAGATCACCACAAAGGATCAAAGAACCGAAGTGCCACGAAGGCTTAGTGTGACTTCGCTTCTTTGATCCTTTGTGGTTAGCGGACTATTTGATGACCGAACAGTCTTATTCCTACGACACGTACCTCTCGCCGTACACCTGGCGCTACGGTTCGCCGGCCATGCGCCGCGTGTGGAGCGAGCTGCACCGGCGCCGGCTGTGGCGGCGCATCTGGGTCGCGCTGGCCGAGGCGCAGCAGGCCGCGGGGCTGGTCCGGCCGGAGCAGACCGCAGACCTGCGGGCGCACGCGGAGGAGATCGACCTCGAACGCGCGCTCGCCATCGAAGCGGAAATCCACCACGATCTGATGGCCGAGGTGAGAACCTACGCGGAGCAGTGCGCGACCGGCGGCGCGATCATCCACCTTGGCGCGACGTCGATGGACATCGAGGACAACGCGGAGGCGCTGCGGCTGCGGGAGGCGCTCGACCTGCTGATAGAGCGCCTCGGCGAGTTGCTCCTGGCCTTTGCGGATCGCATCGACGCCGAGGCCGAGACGCCGACGATGGCCTTCACGCACCTGCAGCCGGCGGAACCGACGACCGTCGGATACCGCCTCGCGCAGTACGCCCAGGACTTGCTGACCGATTACGAGGAACTCAACCGCGTGCGCAGGAATCTGCGCGGCAAGGGCTTGAAGGGCGCGGTCGGCACGTCGGCATCGTATGCGCAGCTGCTCATGGGCACGGGCGTAACGCCGGCCGAGTTGGAGGCGCGGGTCATGGACTCGCTCGGCCTCGAAGCCTACCCTGTTGCGACGCAAATCTACCCGCGCAAGCAGGAGTTCCTTATCCTGTCGGCGCTGGCGAGCCTGGCGCAGTCGGTCTACAAGTTCGCGTTCGATCTGCGCTTTCTGCAGACGCCGCCGATCGGGGAGTGGGCCGAGCCGTTTCGCGCGGGGCAGGTCGGGTCGAGCGCGATGCCGTTCAAGCGCAACCCGATTCACGCGGAGAACATCGACAGCCTGGGCCGCCTGCTTGCCGCGCTGCCGCGGGTGGCATGGGACAACGCGGCGCACACGCTGCTGGAGCGCACGCTCGACGACTCGGCCAACCGCCGGACAATCCTGCCGGAAGGGTTCCTCATTGCGGACGAGATCGTAACGCGTTGCCTGCGGCTGATAACGGGTCTGCGGCTCGATGCCGCGGCGGCCTTTCGTCTGCTGGCAGTCTACGGCCCGTTTGCGGCCACCGAGCGCCTGCTGATGGAGCTGGCGCGGCGCGGAGCAGACCGGCAGGCGATGCACGAGCTGATCCGCGAGCACTCGATGCGCGCGTGGGCGGCCACGCAGCGGGGCGAGGAAAACCCGTTAATCGATTCGTTGTGCGGCGACCGGCGGCTGCTGGGGTACGCGGGCGCGGGCGAAATGCGGGACTGGCTCGATGCCTCCAACTACGTGGGAGATGCGCCGGAGCGCGCCATCTATATGGTCGAGTCGATCCGCAAGACGGTTCAGGCATAGGAAGACGATATGCGCGTCATTCTGAGCGTTTACGACAAAACGAACCTCGAACCGTTCGCCCGGGGGCTTGTCGACCTCGGCTGCGAGATTGTGGCGTCGGGGGGCACCGCGCGGGCGCTTGCGGGCTGGGGCCTGCCTGTGGTCGACGTGGCGGACGTGACCGGCTATCCCGAAATGCTCGGCGGCCGCGTCAAGACGCTGCACCCGGCGATTCATGCGGGCATTCTTGCGCAGCGGACGCCTGAGGCGCTGGCCGAGCTTCGGCGCCACGGCATCGCGGCGGTCGATCTCGTCGTTTGCAACCTGTACCCGTTCAAGCAGACGGTCGCGAAGCCAGACGTCACCGAGGCGGAGGCCGTCGAACAGATCGACATCGGCGGGGTGACGCTGCTGCGCGCGGCGGCGAAGAACTTCGAGTCAGTCGTGGTGGTGTGCGACCCGGCGGACTATGCGCGGGTGCTGGAGGGACTCAAGCAGGGTGGGCCGGACCGCGCGGCGCGGCGCGCGCTTGCGCTGAAGGCGTTTGCGCACACGGCCGGCTACGACGCGGCCGTGGCGCGGTGGCTGGAGGGCGACGCGGCCCTGCCGCAGCTGCTGACCCTCTCCGCGGAGCGGGTCGAGACGCTGCGCTATGGGGAGAATCCGCACCAGCAGGCCGCGCTGTACCGCTGGACGGGCGTGGAGCCCGCCTTCGAGCAGCTTTCGGGCAAGGAACTGAGCTACAACAACATCGTCGACCTCGAAGCGGCGTGGGCGATGCCGCAGGAATTCGGCCGACCCGCGGTCGCCATCATCAAGCACACGAACCCGAGCGGGCTGGCGGAGGCCGACAGCTTGCTCGAAGCCTACCATCTTGCGTTCGACTGCGACCCGGTGTCGGCGTTTGGCGGGATTGTCGCATGCAACCGCGAGGTCGATCTGCCCTTTGTTGAGGCGGTGGGCGGGCTGTTTGTCGAGGTGCTGGCCGCGCCGGGGTATACCGACGAGGCCCTGGCGTGGCTCCGCGAGCGCAAGGCGAACTGCCGGGTCATGATGGCGCGCGGCGGGCAATCCCCGGCGCTTGTCCTGCGCTCCACCGCTGACGGCCTGCTCGCGCAGACGCCCGACTTGCGCGGGGTGGACGAGCCGGCGTGGCAGGTGGTGACGAAGCGCGGCCCGAATGAGGCCGAGCGAGCGGCGCTGGCCTTTGCCTGGATCGCAGCGAAACACACCAAGTCGAACGCGATCGTGCTGGCGCAGGGGACGGCAACGGTGGGGGTGGGCGCGGGGCAGATGAACCGGGTGGACTCGGTGCGGATTGCGGTGCGGCGGGCAGGGGAACGCGCGCGCGGCGCGGTCCTTGGCTCGGACGCGTTCTTCCCGTTTCCAGACGGGGTGGAGGTTGCCGCGGAGGCCGGCGTGACTGCGGTCATCCAGCCGGGCGGTTCGATGCGGGACGCGGAGGTCATCGCGATGGCGGATCAGTGGGGCGTTGCCATGGTCTTCACCGGCGAGCGTCACTTCTTGCACTAGTCCATTTTCTGTATTAGTTATTTGAAGTTAAATAAAACGTAATAAGGTATTGACATTATTGAATTGGCGTGATACTGTTGCGCTAATTCGATTAAGGAGCCGCGCATGACTCCCACCAATGGAGAAGGACGCGCGCAGTTGGGCGGGCGCCCTTCCGGCATGGCCGGTTTCACCATCGTCTGGCTCGGCCAGATCATCTCCGTGCTCGCCACCAACATGACGGGGTTTGCCCAGTCGATTTGGGTTTTCCAGGAGACGGGCAGCGTCACCGCGCTCGGCCTCGTGCAGGTCTGTTTCATCGTTCCGTTTCTGCTGCTGTCGCCCATCGCCGGGGTGATGGTCGACCGCTACAACCGCAAGGCGATGATGATGATCAGCGACGCGGTCGCGATCCTCCCCACCGCCGGATTATTGATTCTCTCCGCCATGGGTCGCCTCGAAGTGTGGCACTTCTACGTGGCCGCGGTGTTCCAGGGCGCGGGGAACACTTTTCAGTGGCCCGCGTACTCGGCGGCGATTGCGACCATGGTGCCGAAGGAGCAACTGGGGCGCGCAAACGGCATGATGTCGCTGATCGAGGCCGGGCCCGGCGTGCTCGCGCCGATCCTGGCCGGCGCGGTCTTCCCCATCGTTGGGCTGACCGGCATCCTCGGCATCGACGTCGTCAGCTTCTTTGTCGCCATTCTCGCCTTGCTGATCGTCTTTGTCCCGCAGCCGCCGCGCACGGAGGCGGGCCGCGAGGCGCAAGGCAAGTGGTGGCAGGAGGCGGCCTACGGGTTCCGCTACATCTTCAAGCGGCCCTCGCTGCTTGGCCTGCAGCTGCTCTTCTTCGCCGGGAACCTGTTCGCCGGCATCGCGATGACGGCGGCCATCCCAATGGTGCTGGCGCGGACGGGCAACAACACGATGGCGCTGGCAACGGTGGAGTCGGCGGGGGCAGTTGCGGCGGTTGTCGGCGGTGTGATCATGAGCGCGTGGGGTGGCTTCAAGAGGCGGTCCTACGGCGTGATCTTCGGGTGGATGATTTCGTCGCTGGGGCTCGTCGCGCTCGGCATGGGGCAGGCGCTGCCCGTATGGATTGCGGCGACCGTGTTCACGACGCTGTGGGGGCCGCTCATCAACGCCTCGAATCAGGCGCTGTGGCAGGCGAAGGTGGCGCCGGATGTGCAGGGCCGCGTTTTCTCCGCGCGGCGCCTGATCGCCTGGTTCTCCAACCCGATCTCCCCGCTGATCGCCGGGCTCCTCGCCGACCAGTTGCTCGAACCGGCGATGCAGCCGGGCGGTTCGCTTGCGCCGGTCTTTGGCTCGCTCTTTGGCACGGGGCCGGGAGCGGGCATGGGCCTGCTGATCACCGTCTGCGGGCTGGTGACCGTCGTAATCGCGTTTGCCGGATATCTCTACCGGCCCATCCGACTGGCCGACACTGCGCTGCCGGATTTCGATGCGCAGGCTGCGGAGGCGCCGGCGGCGGCGTGAGCTTCAGCCGCAGAAGACGTAGAGGGCTCAGAGTCTCTACCGCGAGTTGCCGAACTCGAGGCTGGCTCTGAGCCCTCTTTGGTAATGAGGGTAAGCTATCTAATCCACCTGGTACGGCACGTCCACGACGATCACGCCGGGGATGAACAGCAGGTAGAGTCGCAGGAACGTCGCGGTCTGCGTGTGCAGCAGGTTGTCGAACCAACGGCGCGGCAC
>JALOOB010000097.1 GCA_025454635.1 Anaerolineae bacterium | reverse complement strand
GACTGGGGCTGCGGCACGAACGGCGGCAACTCGGACGTGAACGGCGACGGCAAGATCGACATCCTGGACCTGACCCTCATGGGCGGGAACTTCGGCATCACGTCTTCGACGTGGGCGCCGTGAGCTAGCGTAGCGCAAGGCTGAGCTTTGCCCGGCGGTCCCCGCCCGATATCTCCCTGGAAGGAGGCGCTCGTGTCCAACCGGCTCTCAACCCGCCGCGGCCTGGCCCTGCGCTGGCTTGTCCTTTGCATGTTGATCCTGCTGCCGGCCGCCGGCGTCCATGCGCAGGGGGTCGACCCGGAGGCCGCGCAGTTGGCGGCGACGGTGTCGCTCGTTCGCTCGGCGCCGAACGTGCAGGGCTGCGGCCTTGCCACCATCGATATCTGGCTCAACGACGTGATCGACGGCTACGGCGCGGACGTCCGCATCAACTTCGACCATACGAAGCTGATGGTCATCGACTATGACCAATACTCGTACGGCACGCAGATTCAGCCGCTCAGCACGTTCATGAAGCCCGACTTCCTCATCCGGCGGGTCGCATGCAACGCGCTGGACCCGGCCGATCCGTTCTGCGACGAGGCGGCGGAGGTCGGCACCATCTGGTACGCGTTCACCCAGGTGAATCCCACCGCGCAGGTCAGCGGCTCCGGCCCCATTGCGCGGATCACGGTGCGGGCGATCGGCGCGGGGCTTTCGCCCCTCGACATCACCTACTCGAAGATGTCGGACCGCAACGGTGTGACCATTCCCACCACCGGGACCGACAGCGAGATGGCGGCCGCGCCGCTTGGCGATCCGGGCGTCGGCATTCGCAAGCCGGACGCGACGACGGCCCGGCTCAGTTGGTCCGCCGTGAGCGATGCGGGAACGTATCGCATCTTCCGGGCCACCGCGCCCTACTTCTCGCCCGTGGAGCCGGCGTTCGGGTTCACCTCCGGCCTTTCTTTCGAGGACGCGAACGCGCTCGGCAGCACCGCGCAGGAGTACTTCTACATCGTCAAGTCCGCCTGCGCCGACGGCTACACCAGCGCGGGCTCCAATCGCACCGGCGCATGGGATTACGACCTGGTACGAGGCGCCCCCTGAGCCGGCGCTGCCGCATGAACCGTTGCCGCGCGCTTCGGTTCTTGCTATCTTTTGAACAAACGTGGATAATCCTGTCATGAAAGTTGCGAGAATTTCGCTGCGCGTCGCCCTCGCGGCGCTCCTCCTGATCCTGCCGCTCTCGACCCTGGCCGCCGGACCCACGGTTACCCTCTCGCCCAACCCGTTGACTCTTGGCGTGGGTCAAACGCTGCCGGTGCAGCTCAAAGTGGCCGACGTCACGGACCTTTACGGGTTCGAGGTGCACCTCAAGTTCGACCCTGCCGTCATTCAGATCGAGGACGCGGACAAGAACACGCCCGGCGTCCAGATGCTCCCCGGCGATTTCCTCTCCTACGACTTTCCGGTTAAGAACGAGGTCGACAACGTCGCGGGTGTGGCGGGCTACGCGCTGACGCAGATCAACCCGAGCAAGCCGAAAAGCGGCGCGGGCGTGCTGTTGACCATCCTCATCACCGGCAAGGCGGCCGGGAGCGCAAAGCTCGAGTTGCTGCAGACGACCGAGGCCAACACGCAGCTTGCCAGCGTTAACGGCGAGAAGATCGAAGTCGCGCTGCCGCGCGGCGAGGTGAGGGTGACGAGCGGGTCGACGACCACGCAGGCGGTCACGCCGACCCCGCTGCCCGTGATCCCCACGCCGCAGATCGACCTGACGCAGGCCGTCGAGCAGCAAGCCCTGACCCCGGAGGCCGCGACGCCCGCTGCGACCGTGCCCGCCCCCACCGACGCGCCCCCGGCAACCACCGCGCCCGCAACGGCAGCGCCCGCGACTGTCGCGCCGGGCGCGTCTCCGACGCTGGCGCCGGCGGAGGTGACCGCGCCTACCGCGAATGCGCCGGGCGCCGCGCTGACGACGGACGCGACGCCGGTTCCAGCGACCGCCACGCCAGTCGCCGCGGCCGGCGCGCAGGCGGGAGCGGCGGAGTCACCCACCGCAGCCGTCGTTGCGCAGGCCGGCTCCGGCGAGCAGCCGCAGGCGGCCGCCGCCGTTGCGCCCGAGCCGGAGGGGCTGAACGCGCCGACACGAGTCCAGGCGGCTTCGCAGGAGGGCCGGAGCAACACGCTGCTCTTTGCGGGCGGCGGACTGCTGCTGCTGGCCGCGGCAGGCGCGATCGGCCTGGTCGTACTGAGGCGGGGGAAGTGACACCCGCGCGGCGCGGGGCGGGCGCATTCGCGCCGCGGAGGGTCTTAATTCTCGCCGCGGCCGCCGCGCTCATCCTCTCGCTGCCCGCGCTGATGCTCCCTGCCAGCGCGGGCCGGTCCGCGCCGGTTGCGCCCGCGGCCAACGCGACCGCCCGGCTCGAACCGGTCGACGCGTACGTCCAGCTCGGCCAGACGACGGTCGTACAGATGCATATCCGGGACGTCGTCAATATGTACGGCGCGGATATCCGGTTGAAGTTCGATCCAACGCTCGTTGAGGTGGTCGACGCCGATGTGTGGAGCCCCGGCACGCAGATCCAGCCGCTCTACGGTTTCCTGCGCCCTGACTTCGTCATCAAACGAGTGGCCTGCAACACGGTGGAACCCGAGAACCCGGACTGCGCAGAGGCGGGCTTCGCCTGGTATGCGGTCACGCAGCTCAATCCGGCCCCGCCGGTGACCGGCTCGGGCGCCGTTGCGGCCATCACATTTCGCGGCCTCAAGCTGGGCTCCGCAGCGATCGACCTGACGTATGCCAAGGCCGCGGATCGCAACGGCGTCACGATTCCGCTGGACATGCTCGACGGCAGCATCACGGTCACCCAAGGCCCGCCGCCGACCGCCACGCCGACGTTCACGTCCAGCCCGACGCCCACGCGCACCGCAACGTCCAGCCCGACAACTACCGTCACGCCAACAGAGACTCACACGCCTACCATCACGCCGACGCCGTCGATCACGCCCACGCCGAGCAACACCCCTGAAACAGGGACGCTCGACGGCTGGGTGTTCCGCGACGACAATCAGGATGGTCGGCGCGACGCGGGCGAGCCGGGCATCGCAGGTGTGACCGTGCTCATCTCAAGCGCGCGTCTCAGCGATTCAGTCGCGCTGCTCACCGGTCCCGACGGCGGCTTCGGCCTGGGCGGGCTGGTGGTAAATACTGACTACTGGGTGAAGCAGTACGCGTTACGCGACTATGCCTTCACAACCCCGCCAGTCGTCATCGTCAATATCCCCTCGGGCGAGCCGCCGCGCCACGCCGAAGTTCTTTTCGGTAATGCGCTGCGCTGGCAGCCCAGGATGCATCTGCCGCTGATTCTCGGAGGTTCCTGATCATGCTGATAGGTCGAAAATCTGTCGCGCTTGCGCTTGCCGCGGCCGCGCTTCTGATCGTCGCGACGGCCGGCGCGGCCGGTCCTGCCATCGCCCGCCCGGACCCGGTCGTATCCATTGTCGACGTGGGCGAGACATTTGTCGTGAATCTCTACCTGCAGGATATCGTCGACGCGTACGGCGCGGACATCCGGATGTGCTTTGACCCGACGATCATCGAGGCGCAAGACGCGGACCCGCTTGCGCCCGACATTCAGATTCAACCGGTCGGCTCGTTCATGACGCCCGGCTTTGTGATCAAGCGGGAAGCGTCGAACACGCCGGATGCGGAACGCGGCGACTGCAAGACGTCGGGCTTCGTGTGGTACGCCTTCACCCAGCTTAACCCGTCGCAGCCGAAGTCGGGCTCGGGGCCAATCGCCGCAGTCACGTTCAAGTCGCTGAAGGCCGGTGTGTCCCGGCTGACGATTTCCTACAAGAAGGCGGCCGACCGCAACGGCATCGAAATCCCGACGACATACCAGAACGGCTCGGTTCGCGTTGGCGGCGCGACCGAAACTTACCGGATCATGCTGCCTTTCGTCGTCCGTTAGGGCGGCGCCGCAGCGTTTGGCCGCCGTTCCTGTTTGCGTTATAATTCGCAAAGACTGGCGCCCCTCAGCAATCGAGGGGCGTTTTGTTGCGCAAGAAAGATCGGCAGACCGACATGACCTTCAATCTACCCGCCCCTCTGCGCCGCTTCCGGCAGCGCGTGCTGTTCCGGCTGCCCAACGGCGCGCCGGTTACCGGACGCGTGCTGTTCGACGCCGGGCTGATCCTGCTCGGCAGCATCTTCATGGCGCTGTCGGTCAACATCTTCCTGAACCCGAACGACGTCGTGCCCGGAGGCTTCACCGCGCTCGCGATGTTCGCCAACCGCCTGTGGGGCTGGCCCATCGGCCTGACCCTGCTTGCGCTCAATTTCCCGTTCCTCATCATCGGCATGCGCGTGCTTGGCCTTCAGTTCGGCCCGAAGACGATCGCCGCGGCGGCCACCTCCGCGCTGCTGATCGATCTCCTCGAGCCGTACTTGCCCGTCGTGAAAGGCGAGCCGCTTCTGTACACCCTCTACGGCGGCCTGCTCTATGGCTTTGGCATGGCGCTCGTATTCCGCGCGAACGCGACGACCGGGGGGACCGAGATCCCGGCCAAACTGCTCGAGCACTTCCGCGGCATCCGCATGAGCCAATCGCTGCTGGCGATGGACCTCGTAATCCTGCTGCTCGCCGCGATCTACTTCGGGCTCGCGCCCGCGCTGTACGCGCTGATTGCCGCTTGGGTCATGGCGCGCGTGATCGATGCCGTCGAGTCGGGCTTCGAGTCGGGCAACACGGCGTTCATCGTGACGAAGTACCCGGAACTGGTGCGGGACAGCATCATGATCGACTTGGGGCGCGGTGTGACCGTTCTGCAGGCCACGGGAGGTTATACGGGTGAACACCGCACGCTCCTCTTCACTGCGATCAACGGGCGGCAGACACCTGAACTGCGCGACATCGTCCGTTCAGCCGACCCGGACGCCTTCGTCGTGATCAGTCCCAGCCATGAGGTGCTTGGCGAAGGATTCCGCCCCCTCACGCGCGTGTCGCGATCGTAACCTGTGATTCCACAAGCCCTCTAGTCAAGTTCCAAGATTTGCGGTACAATAGGCATAGTCTTGGCAGAGTGTTTAGTCAAAGATTGTCATCTGATTTTGGAGCGATGACTGACAGCGGCGCTATTAATTGAACGGAGGGTTCACCCGTGCGCGTTTTGCTGGTGGACGATTATCAGTTGTTCCTGGAGGGCCTGCGCAGCTTACTGGCGCGGCAAGGCGTAGATGTCGTCGGCCTGGCGCGCGATGGTTTCGAGGCGTTGCAGATGGCGCGGGCGTTGAATCCTGAGTTGGTCCTGATGGACGTCAAAATGCCGCGCTGCAACGGCGTCGACGCCACCAGGCTAATTAAGGCCGAGATACCCGCATGCACGATTATCATGTTGACCGTTTCTGAGGATGAAGACGATCTGTTTGAGGCGGTCAAGTTCGGCGCTTCGGGCTACTTGCTGAAGCATCTGAACGCCGAAGATTTCTTCGTCTATCTGACGGACGCTTATGCAGGGCGCGCCGTTTTCTCCCACAACCTTGCCATCAAGATACTCGACGAGTTCAAGCGCGCCACCTGCCGACCGCAGGAGCGCCCCGCTGTCTCCTCGGGCGAGCGGGGACAGTCGGGTCTGTCGCCCCGGCAGCTCCAAATCCTGACGCTGATTGCCGAAGGACACACCTACAAGCAGGTGGCCGAGATCGTAGGCGTCAGCGAGCGAACGGTGAAGTATCACATGGGCGAGATCCTGGACCACCTTCACCTGGAGAACCGCGCGCAAGCGATCGCCTATGCGGTGGAAAAGGGCTTTCTGCGCCCGGATTCCACCCCTAAAGACCAATAATCCGCACTATCTCCCTGCGCAAAAGTACAGCCCCGCCGCAAACGGGGCTGTACTTTTGTCCTCTGTCATAAGCATTATGACGCTCTAAAACCCCCGCTTTAACTTCAGCGCGTGCTGTACCCCGAGACATTGATTCCAACTCATTTGGTCACTACCATTAGATCAACGTTCTATTTCAGTCCAAGCAGAGTGAGGTGGCCGGTGCGAAGATTGCGACTGGCTGCTTATGGCAACAGCCTTTACGTAAGCTCGATTGCCGCGTCTTTGGCGAGGGAGATGCGCGTCGACGTGTCTCAGGTCGATCCCGACTCGCCTGTCGCGCGGCAGTCACTCGAGGACCTTGCTCCTGACGTTATCGTCCTCGAGCTCGATCCTGCCACGCTCGAACTGCCGCTCGCTCTGCTGCTGGAGCGGTCAGGACTGCTGCTCGTCGTCCTAAGCCCTTGCTGTGACGATCTGCTTGTCCTCTCGGGCCATCGCTCTCAATCGACGACCGCCGTCGACCTGATGAAGGTGCTCACCGAGGCCCTGAGCGTGCCGGCCTAGCGCCGCACAACGCATTGGTTTCCGGTCCATCTGCGCGTCCGTTGCAGCGTTTCGCTCCGTCGCGCAGCCATAGCTCAGTCACCCCGTGAGCGTCGATCGCTTCCGGGCCGCGGAGCCATGGCAGCGTCACAACGGAATCGCATTTCGACCGGAACCCCCCATCCGATCGCGAGGGTACGCCCGTTTCAGACTCGTCACACTATGAATTCAGTTAGCCTCTATCTTTCGCGCCAGTCGAGCAGCCTGCCGCGCTACTTCCTCGAGCAGCTTCTGCTGACCCTCTTTGGCTGGATCCCGACCATCCTCGGTGCGGGGCTGCGCTCGTTTGCTTATCGTCTGATCATGCGTCTCGCAGGCACCGTCGCCATCGAGCGAGGGGTGCGGATCCGCTTTGCGGATCACATCCGTCTCGCCTCGGGCGTGTACCTGGACGAGGGGACGTACTTGCACGCCTGCCCGCAGGGTATTTCCATCGGCGAAAACACGATGGTGATGCACGGGGCAATTCTTCACGTCTATAACTTCCGCAATCTGCCGCACGCCTTCATCCGAATCGGGCGTGACAGCCTGATCGGCGAGCTTAACGTGCTCCGGGGGCAAGGTGGCATCACTATCGGCGACCGCGTCTACACGGGCCCGAATGCGCAAATTCTCGCGGTGAACCATGTCTATGACGACCCAACCCGTCCGATGCGTGACCAGGGCATCACGGCCAAGGGAATCGTCGTGGAGGACGACGTCTGGATTGGCGCAGGCGCGATCATCACGGACGGCGTCGTCGTCGGACGCGGCTCCGTGATCGCGGCCGGCGCCGTCGTGACAACCGATATACCGCCGCATACTGTCGCCGGCGGCATCCCTGCACGCATTTTGAAGCGCATCGACGCCGCCGCCGCTACACCGGCCAGGGAAGTGCATCTATGACCACGCTATCAGTCGTCATTCCTGCGTACAACGAAGAGGACAGCATTGTCCCGGTAATGCAGCGCGTGCTGTCCGCGCGATCGGCTCTCCGCGAGCAAGGTGTGGATGGGCTGGAGCTCATCGTCGTCGACGACGGCTCGCGCGACCGCACGCGCGAATTGGTGCGCGCGGAACCCGCGGCGCGCCTGCTGTGCCACGAGCGCAACGGCGGTTACGGGGCTGCGCTCAAGACCGGATTCGCCGCTGCGCAGGGCGAGTACATCGGCTTTCTTGACGCAGATGGCACCTATCCGCCGGAGCACTTCCCGAATCTTTGTCGCGTTGCGCTCGAAGAGAACGCAGACATCGTCATCGGGTCCCGAATGGCGGGCGAAGCGAGCGAGATGCCGGCGGTCCGCCGACTTGGCAACTTCATCTTCGCCAATCTGGTGTCGCTCGTGTCCGCGCAGCGCATCACCGATTCGGCGAGCGGCATGCGCGTGTTCAAGAAGTCGATCCTCGACCGGATCTATCCCCTTCCTGACGGCCTCAACCTCACGCCGGTGATGAGCACGCGGGCGTTGCACGAGGGGCTGAAGATGGTGGAGACGCCGATCCCGTACAGCGAGCGCGCCGGCCGCTCGAAGCTGAACGTGGTGCGGGACGGGGTGCGGTTTGCCCAATCCATCGTCTGGACGGCGATGTGCTACAACCCCGTTCGCCTGCTCGGCATGGTTGGGGTCGGGCTCGTCGGGATCGCGCTGCTGATTGCGGTTGCGTTTGCCGCCACCCGCGCGCAGGGCGTCACGGAGCTGAGCGCGCTTGGGGTCTTTGCGCTCTTTACCGCGGTCGTGCTGGCTGTTTCGGGCGTCAGTCTCTTCGTCCTCGGGACCATGTACAACTACCTGGTCTCGCTTTTCTACAAGCAGCCCATCCGCCAGGGCCTATTCGGGCATCCCATCTTCAAGACGCCCCTCGACAGGCACTTCTGGTGGCTCGGCCTGCTGGCCATGAGCGTGGGCACGATCCTCGCGGGCGGGGTGCTGGTTCTTGGGCTGGGCGCGTGGCCCGTCGCGCGGCTTTTCTTCTGGCTGCTGCCCGCGGCCATGGTGACGCTCATCGGTCTCCAGCTGCTCATCGGCTGGCTCATCATGCGCTCGCTCGAAGAGCTGAGCCGCCGGGATGTAGGCGTTGCCAGCGACCTGCTCGGGAAGCGCGTGGAGATCTACGAGCTTCAACCGACGAACTGAGGGGCGAACATGAATGATCCCGAGATGGGGTGGCGCGCGAATCTGGGCACGCGGCGCATTCCGCCGCTGCCGCCGGCGCGCTTTCCCGATGCGAGTTCCCTCGTCTCGACGCTGACGTCTGCGTCCCGGCCCGCGAGCGCGGTCGACGTGCTGCTCGTCAACCCGCCTTCTCCTGACGGCGGCATCTGGATTCGCAGCCAGCACCGCGTCGGGCGCCGCTCGCGCGAGAACATGATCTGGCCGCAGGTCAGTCTTGCTCAACTTGCGGCGCTGCTGATGCCGGACTACACCGTCGAAGTGGTGGACTGCATCGCGACGCGCATGGGCTGGCCCGAATTCGAGGCCCTGCTGGAGCAGAAGCGGCCGAAGTACTACCTGACCCAAGTGACCGCGCCGACCTTGCGCAACGATCTGCGCGGGGTGTTCACCGCAAAGGCGCTCGGCG
Source organism: Anaerolineae bacterium (assembly GCA_025454635.1). Taxonomy (GTDB): domain Bacteria; phylum Chloroflexota; class Anaerolineae; order CG2-30-64-16; family CG2-30-64-16; genus JALOOB01. The sequence goes on along the minus strand of JALOOB010000097.1, from coordinate 11,322 downwards.
CGGCGACCCTGGCGTTCGGCACGCATGTGACACCGCTGACGCTCGAAACCATGCGACCCTTCCCCGCGCTCGATTTCATCCTGCGCGGCGAACCGGAGATGACGCTGCGCGAGCTGCTCGATACGCTCGAAGGCCGCACGCCAACCGACCCGGCGGTCTTGCGCATGCTTGCGGCAACCTGTGATGCCGACTCATCGCTCCTGGCGCGGCTGCTGCGAGATAGCGCGGCCGCGGACGATCTTGCTTCCGAGGCGGGGTCGTGGAATGCGCTGGAGAAAATTCGCGGGTTGGCTTTCCGCGACCGCGGCGAGATCGTAATCACGCCCGACCGGCCGTTCATCCCGTCGCTGGACGATCTGCCCGTGCCGCGCCACGAACTGCTTCCGCTCGACCGGCAGCGCATGCCGATGATCAAGGGACCTTTCACCTTCATCGTGACGAGCCGCGGCTGCCCCGCGGGATGCAAGTACTGCATCAAGCATGTTTCCTACCAAAACAGCGTGCGCATTCGCTCGCCGCAGCTAATCCTGGAGGAGCTTCAGAGGCTATCGAGCCTGGGCATTCACTTTGTCCACATGTACGCCGATCTCTTCACGGTGAACCGGCAGCAGGTGGTGGAGTTGTGCCGCCTGATCATCGACTCCGGGCTGAAGGTGCGCTGGACCTGCAACAGCCGGGTCGACTACGTCGACGAGGAGATGCTGCGGCTGATGGGCCAGGCGGGGTGCTGGTACATATCGTGGGGCATCGAGAGCGCCAACGAGGAAATCCTCAAGCGGGCGCGGAAGGGCTACCGGAAGCAGCAGGCGCTGCGCGCGCTGGAGTGGGCGCATGCGGCCGGCATCAAGAACTGGGGCTATTTCATCATCGGGCTGCCGGGCGAGACCGAGGAGACGATCCAGGAGTCGATCGCCTACGCCAAGAGCCTGCCCCTGGACATTTGCCTCTTCCATATCGCCGCGCCGTATCCGGGCACGCCCTTCTTTTACGAGGTGGCGCAGAACAACTGGTTCCGACCGGGCACGAAGTGGGAGGAGGTCGACATGGATCAGTCCACCGTGCTCGACTATCCCAACCTGACGGCGGAGCGCCTGGAATATTGGCAGAAGCGGGCGACGCGCGAATGGTCGCTGCGCCCGGGACCGATGCTCACCTTCATCAAGGGGATGAACAGCTGGGAGGGCTTCAAGAGCGCGGCCAGCGTCGGCTTCCAGACGATCAAGTTCATGTTTGCGGGTTCGGGAGCCGCGAATGCCGAAGGGTAGGGCAGCCGACTGGTTGCTCTGGTCCTGCATCATGGTCTCTGCGGCCACCCTGGCGGTTGGCGCGTGGGCGTCGTACTCGGCCGCCGCGGCCGCGCCCCGCGCGGTCGCCATCGGCGGCAGCCTCGCCCTGTTGGTCGGGGCGGTTGCGCTGGGGCGGAGGCGGGGAGCGGCGGCGAGCAACCTGCGCAACCCTGGCGGTCTTCTCTCCTTGCTTGCGTCCGTCGCCGCAGCCGCGATCGCCATTGCGTGGTTCGCGCTCCCCGGCCGCATCCACCCGAATCTGGCCGCGGGCGCGTTGGTCGTCCTGCTGCCGGTGACCTTCTCCGGTATCGTTGCGGCGGCGCGCAGCCGGGCGCTCGCGCCGCTGGCGGTTCACACGGCGCTCGCGCTGCCGGCGCTTGCGTGCCTTGTTGCCAGCAGCTCCCGCGGCGAACGAGGCCGGCAGGCGCCGGTTGCGGCTGCAATCACGGCCGCCCTGATTGCGCTCCCGGCTGCCACCCTTGTCTTCTCGATCGCGCGACCCGATCTCGCTGCGGTCGTGGGTGGCATTGGCTCCGACGATGTCGGGCGGCTGCCGCTGTGGGGTGACATGTTGTCCCAGCTTGCCGATGTGCCGTTCACCGGCTCCGGCCTCGGCGCGACGATGATGAACGACGCGACGTATGTCCGGCTCACGCACGTGGGCTTCATTCAGCATGCGCACCAGCTCTATCTGCAGGTGGCGCTGGAGCAGGGCATTCCCGGGCTCGTTGCGTTTCTGGGCATCCAGGCTCTCGCGCTCTATCTTGCCATCCGCGCGGGCGCGCTGGTGGGCGTGGCCTCTCTCACAGCGATGCTGGCGCACGGCGCGGTCGATGCGGAACTGTATGCCGCCCGCTACGTGTCGCTGATCTTCTTCCCGGCCGCCATCGCCCTTTTTCTGGCCGGCGCTTCCGCCGAAGCCCTCGAGCCGGAAAGCGCGCGGCCGTGGCCGCTGTTGGCTGCGGTTCCGCTCCTGGCGCTGCTGCTGCTCCCGACCGTTCGCGCTGCGCTTCAGGCAGACGTTGGCGCAGTCCTGCAGGCGCGCGCGGAGTTGAGCGTCTATACCTGGCCCGTCGTTCCGATCCAGGATGCGCTGCGCCGCGACCCGGCCATCGACCTCGCGCCGGCCATCGCGCGCTTCCGGGCGGCGCTTGCGCTGGATCCGGCCAATGCCACCGCGCACCGCCGGCTCGGCCAGATTGAGCTTGCCCGCGGCGACTATCGCGGCGCCGAGGATCACTTTCAGGCGGCGCTTCAGAGGGAGCAGCTTGCGGCATGGGGCGGTCGGGCCGCGCGCCAACTGCTCGGGGAACTCTATGCGATCGCAGGCGACGCGTCCGGAGCGAAGCGACTCTGGCAGGGGCTGGACGTCGGTCAGGGCCAGCTGAGCGCCCGGCGTTACTGGTACGAATCCATTGGTGAGCCGGCCAAAGCGGCCGCCATTCTCGCTGCCGAGGAGGCACTCCGCCATGCAGAATAACCATCAGGCTGCGTCGGTCGCGCACCCACGAGTTTTGGTTACCGGCGGCGCCGGCTTTATTGGGTCGCACATTTCAGACGCGCTCGTCGCAGCAGACTACAGCGTCAGCGTCATCGATAACCTGAGCACCGGCAAGCTGGAGAATCTGAACCCGGCGGTCCGGCTGCACCAGGTTGACCTGCGCGATTCTGCCGAAGTCGCCCGGGTGGTGGCGGAAGAACAGCCGGAGGTCATCTGTCACCAGGCGGCGCTCTGCAATGTTCGCGAGAGCGTCAGGGACCCCGTGGGCTATGCGGAGGTCAACGTCGTCGGAACGCTTAACCTGCTGCAGGCCGCCTCCGAAGCGCATGTCAAGCGCTTTATCCTCGCCTCAACCGGCGGGGCGGTCTACGGTGAACCGCAGGACCTGCCGGCGACAGAGGCGAGCCCGTGTCAGCCTATCGATCCTTACGGCGCGAGCAAGCTGGCCTGCGAACGCTATCTTCACACTTACCGGCATAACTTTGGCCTCGATACGGTTATCCTGCGCTACGCCAATGTCTACGGGCCGCGCCAGGACCCGCGCGGCGAGGCCGGGGTGATTGCGATCTTCGCGGCCCGGATGCTGAACGGCGAAGTTCCGATCATCAACGGCGACGGCTGCCAGGCGCGCGACTATGTGTACGTCGGCGACGTTGCGCGCGCGAACATGTTGGCGCTGCACGGGCCGTCGGGCACGTACAACATTGGAACCGGCGTGCCGACGGACGTCAACACGATCTACCGGAACCTGGCCCGCCTGACGGGTTACTCCGCGCCGGAGCAGCACGGGCCGGCCATGATGGGCGAGGTGCGTGTGATCTACCTCGATATAGGCCGCGCGTTCCGTCAGTTGGGCTGGGTGCCGGCCATGCCGTTATCGAAGGGCCTCGCGCAGACCGTGGCGTATCTTCGAGATCACAGGGTTGCGGACATGCACCCTGCCCTCTACCGCAAGGCGGCCTGAGCGGGGCAGTCCCGCCGGCCGAGTCGTCCAAGGATATAAGGTAGGTGCGCAGCAATGAACGTCGAAGCTATCATTCGCGCTTATATCGCGGAAAACATCCTGTTCAGCGGGAACGGCTATCCGTACCGCGACGATGCTTCTTTTCTCGACGGCGGCATTATCGATTCCGCAAACGTGATGGAGTTGGTGATGTTCGTCGAAGAGAAGTTCGGGCTCTCCGTGGAGGACACGGATATCGTGCCGGACAACTTTGACTCGGTGCGGCTGTTGGCAGCGTACGTGCGCCGCAAACAGCCCATCCTTGCGTGAGCCGCTTTCGGCCTCTCACAGCGTTACGGGATGGACATAAGATGAACACCGCCGATTATTTGCTCGAAACCGGACGAGACGACGCGGTCGCCGTCATCGCCAACAAGGTCGAGCACTCGTACCGGGACTTGCGCATGGCCAGCGCGCGCCTGGTCGGCGAACTCCTTGCCGCAGGCGCGCAGCCGGGCGACCGAATCGGCATTCTTGGCAACAACTCGTTCTTCTGGGTCGCCGCGTACTGCGCTGCGCTCAAACTCGGGGCAGTTGTCGTGCCGTATGCCACCACGCTGCCTGTCGAGACGGTGGGGGCCATGCAGTCATTCGTTCGCTGCAAATTAATGTTGGCCGACCGCCGCGCCCACCGGCGTTATGCGGCTGCGCTGCCGCCGGATCTGCCGGTCGTCTTCGAGGATGCGCTGGACCGGCCCGGTCCGTCGAACTGGCCCGAGGATCGCTTCTGCGATGACTCGGCCGACGCGGCGTTCATGTTCACGTCGGGCACCACGGGCGAGCCGCGCGCCGTGCGCATTTCGCACCGCAATATCCAGGCCAACACCGCGTCGATCATCGAGTATCTGGAGCTCACGTCCGCAGAACGGATGATGGTGGTGCTGCCTTTCTATTATTGCTTTGGCACCTCATTGCTGCACACTCACCTGCGGGCCGGTGGCTGCCTCGTGCTGGCGAATAGCTTCCTGTACCCGGAAGTCGTCCTCGACCTGATGGAGGCCACCGAGTGCACGGGCTTTGCCGGCGTCCCGTCGACTTACCAGACACTCCTGCGCAATTCGTCCTTCCCCAAGCGTCGAATGAAGTCGCTGCGGAAAGCTCAGCAGGCCGGCGGCAAGCTGCAGTCGATTCTCATCGAGGAGTTGATCGCCGCCATACCGAACGGGAAGCTGTATGTCATGTACGGCCAAACCGAGGCGACCGCTCGGCTGTCGTACCTGCCGCCTGAAATGCTGGCCACGAAACTCGGATCGATCGGCCGGGGGATTCCGGGCGTCACGCTGTGCGTGATCGGGGAGGACGGCAATGAAGTCCGGCCCGGCGAGGTGGGCGAAATCTACGCATGGGGCAAGAACATCAGCCCCGGCTACCTGGACGAACCCGAGGCGAGCGCGGAGAAGTTCGCGGACGGCGCGCTGCTCACCGGCGACCTGGCGACGATCGACGAAGACGGCTACATCTTCGTGGTCGACCGCAAGGCCGACTTCATCAAGTCATACGGCTACCGCGTGAGCAGCCAGCAAATCGAGAGCTGCATTGTCGAACTGCCTGCAGTTGTGTCGGTTGCGGTCATCGGCGAGCCAGACCTTACCCGGGGGGAGGCGATCAAGGCATTCGTGGTGCTGCGCAACGGCGCGCAGATTACTGCGAACGACATCATCGCGCACTGCGCGCGGCGCCTGACCAACTACATGGTGCCGAGAGAGGTGGTGTTCATTGACCACTTGCCGACGAACGCGCACGGCAAGATCGTGAAGGCGGAGCTTCGGCAGATAATGGGTAACGCGACGGGCGTATGTGCGGCATTGCCGGCGTAGTTAACCTGCGCGAGCCGGCGCCGGTCGCCGCGGAAACGCTGGCGCAGATGCTTGCGATGCTACGGCATCGCGGGCCGGACGAGTTCGGCATCTACCGCGACGGCTGGGCCGGGCTGGGCAGCGCGCGTCTGAGCATCCTCGACCTTAGCGGCGGCCAGCAGCCCATCGGCAACGAGGACGGCAGCCTCTGGATCGTCTACAACGGCGAGGTGTTCAACCACGTGGAACTGCGGCCGGGGCTGGAGGCGCGGGGGCATCGCTTCTCAACCCGCACCGACACCGAATGCATCCTGCATCTCTATGAGGATGAGGGTCCCGATTGCCTCCGCCGGCTGAACGGTCAGTTCGCGCTCGCCATCTGGGACGCGCGACGCCGCAGCCTATTCCTGGCGCGCGACCGCATGGGCATCCGCCCGCTGTTCTACACGGTGCGCGACGGCCAACTTGTCTTCGGCTCGGAGATGAAAGCGCTGTTCGCGCATCCGGCGCTGCGCGCAAGGATTGACCCGGACGGCCTCGCCCAGATCTTCACATACTGGAGCGCGCTGGCGCCGCGAACGATCTTCAAGGATACGAGCGAGCTGCCGCCCGGCCACTATCTGCTTCTCGAAGAAGGCGCGATCACCGTCGCGCCGTTCTGGACGCTTCAGTTCGTCGAGGAAACCGATCCGACCCGCACCGAGGCGGACTATCTGGACGAGTTTGAGCAACTGCTCATCGACTCGACGCTGATCCGTTTGCGGGCTGATGTGCCGGTGGGCGCTTATCTGAGCGGCGGCCTGGACTCGTCCCTCACGGCCGCAATCATCCGCAAGCGCACGACAAACCGGCTGAACACCTTCTCCATTGCGTTCTCCGACCCGGCGTTTGACGAGAGCGCGTTCCAGCGCCGGATGGCGGAGCACCTCGGCACGGATCACCAGGTGGTGTACTGCTCGGACGCGGATATCGGCCGCGTCTTCCCGGACGTGATCTGGCACGCGGAAACACCGGTCCTGCGGACCGCGCCAGCGCCGATGTACCTGCTGTCCGAATTGGCGCATTCCTGCGGCTTTAGGGTGGTCATGACAGGTGAGGGGGCCGACGAGCTTCTGGCCGGCTACGACATCTTCAAGGAGATGGCGATCCGGCGTTTCTGGGCGAAAGCCCCGGACTCGGCCCTGCGCCCGCTGCTGCTCCGGCGCCTGTATCCGGAGATCGATCAGGTGAGCAACGCGAGCCAGGCGTTCCTGATGGCCTACTTCAAGCGGGGCCTGAGCGCAACGGACTCTCCGTTCTACTCGCACACTTTGCGTTGGAGCAACGCCGCGCGGCTGAAGCGCTTCCTTCGCCAGCCACCTGCGCAGGGCGCGCACCCGGAGTTCGACCTCACGCCGCTGCCGCGTGATTTCGAGATGTGGTCGCCCCTCGGCCAGGCGCAATATCTCGAGATTGTGACTTTCCTGGCGCCTTATCTGCTTTCGTCTCAGGGCGACCGGATGGGGATGGCCCATTCGGTTGAAGGTCGTTTTCCTTTTCTCGACTATCGCGTCGTAGAGTTCTGCGGCCGGCTGCCTTCGCGGCACAAACTGCGCGGGCTGCGGGAGAAGCGCCTGCTGCGCGAGGTCGGCCGCAAGTATCTGCCGCCCGAGATCTGGACGCGGCGCAAGCGCCCGTATCGCGCCCCGATTCATCGCTGCTTCTTTGGAGACGACTCCGCAACCGAGTATGCGCGCGAACTGCTCTCCCCGCGCGCCGTTGCGGATGCGGGGCTCTTTGATGCTCAAGCTGTGAGCCAGCTGGCCGCGAAGGCAGCGAGCGGCGCGCAGCTGAGCGAAGCGGACGACATGGCCGTTGCCGGCATCCTCTCGGCGCAACTGGTTCATCAGCAGTTCGTTAGGGACTTCAGGAGCCGCATCTCGACGCTGCGCCCTGCGGACAGGGTGAAGGTTGTCGATCAGGTGGCAAAGGAGACTACGCATTGAACGAAGCCCTGGCCCCCGGAACGCAGGCGACTTTCGGTCGTCACTCGCTCGCCATTGACGCGGCGCGCGAGGCTGAGCGCCTTACCGATGAATTGAGCCGCGGAGTCCACCAGACCCTGCGCCGGCAGGGAGCCGTGGTGGGCATCTCGGGCGGGATCGACTCTTCGGTGGTGTTGGCCCTCTGCGCGCGTGCGCTCGGCCCGGACCGGGTGGTCGGGGTTCTGCTGCCCGAGCGCGAATCGAGCCCCGAGAGCGCTGATCTGGCGCACGAACTCGCGGCGCGGTACGGGGTGGCGACGGTGACCGAGGACATTACGGGCATCCTTGACGGCGCCGGCTGTTACAGGCGGCGCGACGAGGCAATCCGGCGGCTCTTCCCGGAGTTCGGCGCGGGTTGGAAGGCGAAGATTGTTCTTGCGGGAAACCTGCTTGAACAGGCCGCCCTGAACGTCTTTCGGCTCGTCGTGACTGATCCACAGGGCTGCGAGTCGGGCAAGCGGCTGCCGCTGCCGGAGTTCAACCAGATCGTCGCCGCATCCAACTTCAAGCAGCGTGCGCGGATGAGCCTGTTGTATTATCATGCCGAATTACGCAACTACGCCGTGATAGGTACTGCGAATAAGAACGAGCATGCGCTCGGGTTCTTCGTCAAGTACGGCGATGGCGGCGTGGATATCCAACTCATCGCGCACCTATACAAGACGCAGGTGTACCAGCTGGCCCGCTACCTCGATGTGCCCGAGGAAATTCAGCGGCGCACGCCGACGACGGACACGTATCCGGGCGGCAGCACGCAGGAGGAGTTTTTCTACCGGGTGCCGTTCGATATCCTGGACACGGTCTGGCTGGGACACGAGCGAGGGCTGCCAGCGGAGGAGATCGGCCACGCGCTAGACCTCACGCCCGAGCAAACGCAGCGCATCATTGCCGACATCAACAGCAAGCAGCGGGCTACGTCGTACTTGCGCAGATCTCCCATCATCGTCGAGGCCCCAAATGGGTGAGAACCTGAGGAAACCGGTTCTTCTTCCCTCGACGAGCAGTTACGAGGAGCGAATTCATGAGCGGCAAGATTAGCCGGCGGCAGCTGTTCGCCTACATGGGGACGGCGGTCGCCAGCCTTGGCCTGGCCAGGCTCTTTCAGGAAACCGACCCCTACGGGTTGACCGGATCGTTGCGAAACCGACTCTATTTGCCAGTGACGCAGCATCCGCCTGCTACGCCCACAGCGACACTCACTCCGACGAGCACGGCCACGGCCACGGCGACCGCAACAGCGACCGCGACGGCGACAGAAACCGCGACGGCAACCGGCACACCAGGCGCAACCGCGACGGCAACACAGACGCCAACGCCCACGAGCACATCGGGTGCGCCGGTATCTGGGCTGGGGCGCGTTGTCCAAGTCCACTCTCCGAACGCGACCTCGTGGTCGGGTCAGACCGACTACTGGAACTACGTAAACCAGGATGCCGTGAACGATTTGGTCGATCAGGGTGTCATGGCATTAACCGGGACGAGCTCCGTATCGAGCGCATGGAAGCAGCTTCTGCCAAACTACCAGCGCGGCCAGGGGATTGCCGTTAAGGTCAGCTTCAACAACTGGGGCGAATCGGAGCGCATCGATGCGGTGATCCACCCGGTCAATGCGATCGTTCGCGGGCTGAAGCAAATCGGTGTTGCGGAATCTGACGTGTGGGTTTACGACTCCACTCGTGGCATGCCCAACTCGTTCGTGAGCGGCTGTCTGTACAGTGGCGTGCGCTTTTTCAGCACCTACCACGAGCAACCGGGGTGGTCCAGCTCCAATCCCACGGCGCAGGTGACTTTCCATCCGCCGGCCGGTTTGAGCATGCCAGCCCCGATCCGGGTGACCGATCTGCTGGTCAATACGCGCTATGTGATCAATCTGCCCATCATGAAGAAGCACAAGGGCGCGGGTCTCTCGCTCGGGTTCAAGAACCACTTCGGCAGCATTGACCATCCTTACGATCTGCACAATTACATCGGGGTCATGATCTGGGTGGACAACTACGACGCCCTCGTCGATCTCTATCGCAATCCGAATGTCGGCCCTAAGACCGTGCTGGTCGTGGGCGACGGATTGTACGGTTCGAGGAGCCACGGCGACCCGCCCGAGAATTGGAAGACGTTCGGCAACCATCCGCCGAACAGCATGTTCTTTGCCACCGATCCCGTCGCGATCGATTCGGTGATGTGCGACTTCCTCGCGGCGGAGTTCGGCGTCGAAAGCCGGGCGGACAACTACCTCAAGCTCGCTTCGCAAGCCGGTCTAGGGATCTTCGAGCGCGGAAATCCCTGGGGCAATGGATACTCGAAGATCGACTATCTGAAGATCGAGCGCTAACCAGATTACGCAAAGCGAGAGGTGCCCTGTATGTACCGGCAGTTCGGCGCATTGCGGGGACTGGCCATCGTTTTGGTCGTCCTCAACCACTCGGTCAAGTCTGTGACCTGGGTGCCGCAGGAGAGCGCCCAGTCGCTGGCGGCGGGCGGGGAGTCGCTCTTCCTAAGCATCCTGGTGGAGTTGGGGGTCCTTGCGGTGCCCATCTTCCTCTTCATCTCGGGGGGATTCTTCGCCTACGCAGCGAGCGGCAGTCGTTCGAAGCTGTCCTGGAAGCCGGTCAAGAGCAGCCTGAAGCAAGTGCTCTGGCCATACCTCGTATGGTCGGTCGTCTTCTATGCGTTGGTCTATCTGTGGAAGGGCGAGCAGTACTCCGTGGTTGGCTACGCTACGAAACTGATCGTCGGTTACCCGTTCAATTTTGTCCCGCTGTTGGTGTTTTGGTACATCGCGTCGCCGCTCCTGGTGCGCATCAGCGACCGCTTCGGCTGGGCGTTCATCGCCATTCTGGCCGTCTATCAGCTGATACTGCTTAACCTTGTGTTCCCGGGAGCTTTCGGCTTCGAATTCCCATCGTGGATGAACGCGCTGGTGCCGAAGGTGATCGGCTTCACTATGGCGAAGTGGGCGATCTTCTTCCCGCTGGGGCTGATTTGCGGATTGAAGGCTCGGACCGTGAACCCGCTCCTGACCAGGTTCAGCACGGTGCTCCTGGCGGTGTGCGCGCTTACGATCACACTGAGCCTGCTCAGCACACGCGGGGTGTTGCAGGCCCCCCTGGCAGGAACCTTTGCGGCGGTTTCCTTCGTGCTCTTCGCGCTCACTCTTAAGCGGGAGCGCATTCCGCTTTACGCGCAACTTGAGAAGGTCGGCAAGAAAGCTTACGGCCTGTATTTGCTCAACCTGATCGTACTGTCGTTGATGCTGATAATGATCAGCGCCCTTGCGCCAGCCCTGTTCGGCTTCGAGGTATTGCTGTACCCGATCCTGTTCACTGCCGCGCTGGCGATACCGATTGTGGTCATGGACGGGGTGGCGCGCTCGCCACTGCGGCCCACGTATCGATACCTGTTCGGATAAGAAGAGATGACAACCTCAACTGCCATTCAACCTCGGCGCAGACGGTGGCCGAAGTTTCTGCTCATTCTGGGGCTCTTGGCGGTGGCTCTGCTGCTCGCCGGCAGCTTTGCGACAGGCTATGGTCTACGCGTTAACAGCTTCGGCAGAATGGCGCTTAACGCGTCGCTGGCCGTCCTGAACTCGGGCGAAGCGCGCCGCGACAGCGACGGCGACTTCCGGAACATCGTGTTCCTGCACCAGTCGGTGGGCGCCAACCTGATCGAGCAGGGCAGCGTGCGTGAGCAGTTCGCCGCAGCAGGCTATTCG
>JALOOB010000383.1 GCA_025454635.1 Anaerolineae bacterium | reverse complement strand
GGGTTGGCCGCGTTGCTGGCCTTGAACTTGCTCGAAGCGTTCGACCTTGGGAGCATGTCGCCGCTGAGCGCAGAGCGCCTGCATCTCCAGATTGAGGCGATGCGCCTGGCATTTGCGGATGTGGGTTGGTATGTCGCGGACCCGGCTTTTAACCCGGCTCCCCTTGCCCAACTGCTGTCTAAGGAGTACGCGGCCGAACGACGCAAGCTGCTCAATCTCGCCCGCGCTACCATCAGCCCGGACCGCGGTAGCCCGAAAGGTGGGTCCGACACGGTGTACCTCACCGTGGTGGACGGCGAAGGCAATGCCTGCTCGTTCATCAACAGCAACTACTCAGGCTTCGGGACCGGCCTTGTGCCGGAGGGCCGCGGGTTTACCCTGCAAAACCGGGGACACAATTTCAGCCTCGACCCCGCTCATCCGAACGCGCTAGCTCCTCGAAAAAGGCCCTATCACACGATCATTCCCGCAATGGCTACACGGGAAGCGGACGGCAGCCTCTATGCTAGCTTTGGGGTGATGGGCGGCTTCATGCAGCCACAGGGACATATGCAAGTGGTGTGCGCGCTGGGGGATGATGACGCTGACCCGCAGAGTGCGCTCGACCGGCCGCGCTTCTGCATTACGGCTCCGAATGCCGCGCCCCAGGACGCGGAGGCCGGAGGCGTGGCGCTTGAGGAGGGCATCCCCGGCGAGACGCTTGCGCGGCTGAGAGACATGGGGCACCCGGTCAGTCTTGTCCAAGGCTACGCCCGCGCGCTGTTCGGTCGCGGACAGATCATCTTGCGCGATCCAGAAACCGGCGTCCTTACCGGCGGCAGCGACCCGCGCGCGGACGGGTGCGCGATGACCTTCTAGCGCATGGCAAAGAGCCGCCCGCGGGACCTGCCCGCTTCGCCGATCCCGTCGCTATTTCTCCAGCGCATGCGCACCTTGTTAGGTGACGAGTTCGACGCGTTCAAAGCGAGTTACGACAAACCTCCCGTCCAGGGGCTGCGCGTTAACACGCTTAAGACCACGGCAGAACAACTGCGCGCGCGGTTGGGTTGGGATCTGCCGCCCGTGCCCTGGTCCGCCGACGCGTTTGTCGTCGACGCGGGCGAAGGTGAAACGCGACCGGGCAAACACCCCTACCACGCGGCCGGCCTGTATTACCTGCAGGACCCTTCGGCCATGGCGCCGGTCGAGTTGCTCGATCCGAAGCCCGGCGAATTCGTCCTTGACCTTGCCGCTGCCCCCGGCGGCAAGTCGACGCACATCGCCGCGCGATTGAGGGGCGAAGGGCTGCTTGTCTCAAACGAGGTGATCGGCAAGCGCGGCTGGGAGTTGGCGGGCAACCTCGAACGGTGGGGAGCCACGAACGCTGTTATCACCACCGAGACGCCGGAGCGGCTTGCCGAACGATGGGCGGGCTTCTTTGATGCAGCGCTCGTCGATGCGCCGTGCTCTGGCGAGGGAATGTTTCGCAAGTCAGAGGCCGCGCGACAGGAGTGGGCGCCCGGATTGGTGGAAGGGTGCGCTATTCGTCAGAGAGCCATCCTGGAGCAAGCCGCGCTGCTGGTCAGGCCGGGGGGCCGGCTAGTCTATTCCACCTGCACCTTTGCGCCTGAGGAAGACGAGGGCGCAGTCGCGCGCTTCCTCGCCGCGCACCCGGAGTTCGACCTTGTCGAGCCGCCTGCTCGACCCGGCTTCGCTCGCGGGCGGCCTGACTGGCTGCCACCGGAACTGCGCAGAGCCGACCTGGTGCGGTGCGTCCGTCTCTGGCCGCACACCGGACCGGGCGAGGGACACTTCGCCGCGTTGCTGCGCAAACGCGAGGACGCGGGAGAGAATTCGGTGCCCCTCTTCGCCCTGGCCAAGCCGTCACGCTTGGCCAGATCCGCGCTCGCGGCCTTCGTTGAAGAGACCTTCCTGGATGATCCCATCAGGCAGGATGTAGCGCAGGTCGGATCGTATCTGTACGCGCTACCGGAACACTTGCCGGACCTGTCCGGATTGCGCTATTTGCATTCGGGTTGGTGGCTTGGGGAGATCAAGGCCGGTGAGCGCGGGCGTGAGCGTTTCGAGCCGAGCCATGCCTTCGCGCTGGCCGCGCGGCCCCTGGCTGCGCGCCGCGCCGTAGATCTGGAGGCCCACGACCGTGCGTTACCCGCCTATCTCCGCGGGGAAACAATGACCTCGTCGGGCGAAGAGGGATGGGCGCTGGTCTGCGTGGATGGTCACGCGCTGGGATGGGCAAAACGTGTGGCGAACCGGCTGAAAAGCCACTACCCGAAGGGACTGCGGCCCTTGTCATAGGGCGGAAAAGGAGCCTTCTTTGCGCATTTGCGACGCCCTGCGAATTCGGCCCGGCGATGTGGTTTCGTTGGTCGGCGGCGGTGGGAAAACGACCATCATGTTTCGCCTTGCCGCAGAGCTAACTGCGGCCGGGATGACGGTCATCACCACGATGACCACCCGAATCTTCGTCGGGCAGATGGAGCGCGCGCCCGCCCACCTTCTGCTGCGCGACGAAGCCTCGCTCTTCGCCGCCTTGCCCGCCGCGCTGGCAGAGCACGGTCACGTCCTGGTCGGCGGGCGCATCGGCGCAGATCGCGAGAAGGTTGAAGGCGTGCCACCGGAGTTCGTCGACCGGCTGGCAGCGGGACGGTGGGCGGACGTGATCATCGTCGAGGCGGACGGCTCGCGGCGTCTTCCGTTCAAGGCCCCGGCCGCGCACGAACCGGTCGTGCCGGCATCGACGTCGATCCTAGCGCCGCTCGTCGGGCTGGACATTCTGGGTCAGCCGCTGGACGCCAACCATGCCCATCGACCCGAACTGGTTGCGGCGTTGACAGGGGCCAGCGAAGGCGAGTCGATCACCGCCGCCGCGCGCCTTGTCCCGTTCCTTAATAAGGTTGACCTGCCCGGCATCCAGCAGGACGCGCATGAGCTGGCGAAGCGACTGCTCGCGCATGCGAATGTCGACGAGGTGATCCTTGCGGCCGCGGAAACGGAAGCGCCTGCGCGCGAGGTGTGGGACCGAACGGCCGCAATCGTCCTTGCTGCCGGGCAGGCCAGCCGCTTCGGCAGTTTGAAACAGGTGACGCCCTGGCGTGGGAAGCCGTTGGTCGCGCACGTGGCGCAGCAGGCGCTTTCGTGCGCCGATATAGACACCGTGGTGGCAACAGTCGGCGCCGAGCGCGAACGGGTGAAGGGTGCGCTGGCGCCATACGCGGCGGACGGGGGCTTGACGCTCGCGCGCGTTGAGGATTGGGCGGAGGGGCAGAGTCGCAGCGCGGCCGCCGGCCTGCGCGCCGCGCTGGCGACGGCGAGCGGCCCGCTCTCTGCCGCGGTGTTCCTGCTTGCGGATCAACCTTACGTCACGCCCGAATTGCTCTCTGCGTTGATCCAACGCCATCGCGAGACACGCGCGCTGGCAGTCGCGCCGCGCTTCGACGGCAAGCGCGGCAATCCCGTGCTCTTTGACCGGCGGTCCTTTCCGCTGTTCGAGGTGCTCGCCGGGGACGAGGGTGGGCGGAGCATCTTGCGCGAACGCGAGGGCGAGATGGCTTTCGTGGATTGGCCGACCGGAGAAATCCTGCGCGACATCGACACACCGGAGGACTATGACGCCGAGAGCGCGGGCCGTCGGTAGATCGTTCGCGGACGTCTACGACGCGCTGTACGACAACCCCATTTTCATTGCGCGACGGACGGACTTCATCCTGGCGGCGCTCGGCGCGAGCGACGGGCTGCTGCTCGACGCCGGCTGCGGTACCGGCCGGCAGATTGACGAACTGCAAGCGCGGGGATGCGAGGTGATCGGCCTCGATCTTGAGCGCCAGATGTTGACCATCGCGCGTCGCGGCGGTATCGCGGCGCCTCTGATTTGCGGCGACCTGCGCCGGCTGCCGTTTCGCGCAGCGTTCACGGGCGCGCTGTGCCTCGAATCGCCATTAGCGTACTTGCTGGATGACGATGAGTTCATGGTCGCCCTGCGCAGCCTACGCCGCGCGCTGGTGCCACAAGGCCGGTTAATCATGGACACTTATGATTATGCAGGGACGTTCTGGCCTGAGTCCATGGGCCGTATGAGGGCAGAGATTGGGCCGGTTCGCATTGTTGAGTCGCACAGCTATGACGAGCAAACCCGCGTGTGGACCATGCGACAGCGCTTTGCCATGGATGACGAAGGGCGAACGCGGCGCTTTCAGGTCACGCATGCGCTCAAGATGAGAACGCCAAACGAGTACGCCGCCGCGCTGGAGCAATCGGGTTTCGAGGTGCGCGAGATGCTGGACGGCTATCCAAACCTGCCGGAGAAGCGCATAGTCGTGGTGGCCGTCGCGAGGTAGGAACTACGCATCGGGCGCGGCAGGCTCCTGGGGCGCCTCTACGTTAGAAACCATCCGCCGGAAGCCCAGCAGGGCAAGCAGGGCTGCAAGCAGTCCGACAACTTGCATGAGCCGCAAGCCGCCGAGGATGGTCTGCGACAGCTCAGGCGCACGAAACGCCTCGACAAACCAGGTGACCAGGCCCCAACCCGCCAGCGCGCACAGGAATGTCGCGCCTTCGCGCGCGTGGCCGGTGAGGCGCCAGGTGAGCGCGGCGACCGCCAGCAGCCCGGCAGCCTCGTATAGCTGAACGGGGTGCCTGCGTAGACCCCATTGCTCCACGGCCCACGGCAGACTCGACGCCGCGCCCGGATTCCGACCCGCCAGAAACGCGCCGACGGCAGCAATCGCAAGCCCGACCAGTAGGCCGGGCGCGAAGGCATCAAGCATTGCGAGCAGCGGCAGGCGGCGCCGGTAAACGTACAAGCCTGCGACGATCAACCCTGCAAGAATCGCAGGCCAGAGCAGGAACGCAGTCGTGTTGAAGCCAAAAATCTCGAGCGGCTGCGAGCGATAGGCCGACCAGTAGACCACGACGTGCGCAAGACGTCCGCCGACCACCGCGGCAATGAACCCATATAGCCCTGCGTTGTAGATGTGATCGGGGTCGACGCCGAGGCGCTTTGCGGCGCGGCCCGCGACAGAGAGCGCGACCCACCCGGCAAGAATCAGCGCAAGCGGATAGGTCGGGAGGGCGAGTGGGCCGAGTTGGAGGACGGGCAGCATGGCGTTCTCGATGGCGTCTATGGATAAACGGACTGGAGCCGCTGGGCAAGCGTTGCTTCAGTTAAAGGGCCGATTTGCGTGTGGCGGATGATGCCATCGCGGTCGATGAAGAAGGTAGTGGGCAGGTTGCGAACAAGATATTGCCGGCTGACGTCCATCCGTTCGTCGAGCGGCATGGGGAAGGTGAACCCGAGCGGGTCGATGAATCCGCGAACCTGCTGCGCGTTCTCCCCCTGGTTCACCCCGATAATGGCGACTTCGCCTGCCAGGCGCTCGCTGGCGGCCTGAAGCTCCGGCATTTCCGCGCGACAAGGCGGGCACCAGGTGGCCCAGAAGTTAAGAACGACCGGCTTGCCCCTCAGATCCGATAACGTGAACGTCTGACCGTCGAGGCCAGTGAGCGTGAAATCCGGCGCCGGGTGGCCGACGGTGGGCGCAGGCGGAAGCGCGCCGGAGGAAGGCGCGGCGTCAGTGGGAAGACGGTTGACAAAAATCCAGCCGATCCCGACTAACGCGACGATGACAGTGAGAATGCTCCAACGGGCGCGCGTCAACGATTTGCTCCTACTGTTCGAGGTTACGCCGAATTAGAGCAGAGTTCTCCCTGTTGCGTTACAAACCCTCAAACAATTCCAGGGCAGACGCCGTCACTTCCTCTGCCGTGACCAAATCCACGAACGAATGTCGGTGCGCGCAGGGGTCATAGATCGTGTTGCGCCCGCACTCGGGACATTCCATGCGCCAGGAGAGATGCGGGCGGGAGCGCGCGCGGAACAGCGTGCCCGCATTCAGCGCGTTGCCCGCCCAGTAGATGCCAACCGTGGGCGCGCCAACCGCTGCCGCAATGTGCAGCGGGCCGGAATCGTTCGAGACGACGACGCGGCAGCGCGACAGGAGCGCGGCCAGACCGCCGATGGAGAGCTTTCCGCTCAGGTCCTCGGCAAGGCAGTCCATTCGCGCAGCCACCGCTTGCGTGATGGGCGCCTCGAAGCCCGCGCCTGTCAGCAGGACCCGAGCGCCGCACGGCACCAGCGCGTCTCCGACGGCCGCAAACTTCTCCGGCGGCCACTGCCGCCAGGTGTCCCCCACGCCGGGGTGCATGACAACGGTAGCTCTCGACCATGTCCGCCTGCGTCAGCGCGAGGCGCGGTTCGAGCGTCACCGGCCGCGCGCCCACTAAGCCCACTACCTCCAGCAGCCGCGCGATCTCGTGCTGCCAGTAGATGTACGGCAACGTGCGATCGAGCCGCGGCGCGTCGGGTGTGGCCGAACCTGCCGTGATGCGCGCGCCGATTTGCAGCAGAAACGGGTTGGAGTTGCGCCCTCCGCCGTGCATTTGCAGAGCGAGGTCGAAGCGCTCCGTCCGCATTTCGCCGTAAAACTGCTCGAGCCTCTCGGGCGGGTCTTCCTTCCCCGCGGTCTCGCGATCCTCGCGCACGCCCTTTTTGCGGGGGATGACGACCACACGGTCAATCGGTCCCGGCCGGCCTTCCAGGAAGCGCTTATGCCATGGTTGGCCCAGCAGGACGATCTCCGCGTCCGCGTAGGCGGCTCGCAGCGATTCGAGCGCGGGCAGCGCGAAGATAAAGTCCCCGATCGCGTTGGCGCGCAGCACCGCAATCTTGCGGATGCCGGGAAAGATCATTCTTCAGGCTCGCCGGGCACGGGAATAGGCCCATCGTTGCCAATGGCGCCGAATCCTGTGTCGCCGTAACCGCCGGTCACGCCCGGATCCGTGTCGCTTCCGAGGCCACCGACCTCGGCGCGCTCCGTCGGCGCCTTGCCTGCGGCCATGCGCGCGGCGTTGCCCAGCACTTCCCAAACGTAGTCCGGCGCGAGGCGCAGATCGTTGGCGATCTCGTAGACGGGGCGACCTTCAAGCGCCAGGGAGACGATTTCGCCCTGGTCCCCAGGCAGCGTGGCTTCGATACCCGGCATCTGCTGCAACTGCTCCACAAGACGCTTCAGTTGTTCATCAGTCGACGGCATAACATCCTCCTAAAGCGCCAGCACTTTCGGCGCATCCACCTTTCGTTCGACGACCGTCGTCGGCAGTTCCATATGGTAGGCGCCCGATGGGATAACTCCGCAGCCGCCGTACTTCGCCATGACGCGCATCTGCGCGAGCACATCCTCGCCCGCGTGCTCGGGCGGCAGCTCGCGCCAGAAGCCGTACCCCCCCACATCGCGCAGCTTCGCCGTGTCATACATCGCGCATGCGCCCACCCAGGCCACCTTGTATTTGCGTTGGTTGAGCGGCCCCAGCCCAAGACGCTCCTGGACGTGATAGATGTTGGCTGCGTTATGCAACATCCACCGGTCCCAACCGTGGCCGTTCGGCACGATTGTTTCGGGCTGCACCGGCCCCTCCCAGAACTCGATTGCCTGCTGGTGCGGACGGACGTCGTTGATGAAGCTGAGGCCGATGACCGCGCTGCCAACAAAGCCGATCTTCTCCTCCCGCAGCGCGGCGAGCATATTCTGAATCAGCCACGGTTCGAGGATCAGGTCGTCGTCGATGAACAGCGCGTACGGCGCGGAAACCTGGTCCAGGAGAAACTGACGCTGCTCGGCCATGCCCCGCCGCGGCAGGTGCTTGACGATATGCGCCTCGTGGCCGTGAGCCTGCAACACGCGGACGGGCGCCTTGATCTCGCCCAGATCTGCGACGTCGAACCCTTCCGACTGGTCCGAAACGACCACGCGAAAGTCCTTGAATGTTTGACCGCACAGGCTTGTCAGCGTGACTGCCAGTCCGGCGGGCCGGTTGTATGTCGGGATAAGGATGTCGACGGTCGCCGGCCTACTGCCACGCCCCGGTTGTGGCTCGGGCGGAGCAAGCACGCGCAGTCGTCCCTTCACGTTGCGGTTCATCCGATTGCCTCCGAAGCGCTGGTGAGATCGCCTGAATTCGCCGAAGGTGTCAACTCCTCGACCGCTGCCGGCCCGCTGATGCGCGCGTTCAGAAATGCCCGCGCGGCCTCCACAACGCGATCCGGCGATACCCCGCGCAGACACTGGTGATGGCCCTCGGGGCAGACGCTCTTGTAACAGAACTTGCACGGCACGTCGTTGAAGAGCACCTTGCTCGGCGTCTCCCACGGCGTGTGCTGCGGGTTGGTCAGCGCGTACAGCACCACGGCGGGCGTGCCGAGCCCCGCGGCCATGTGGACTGGTCCCGTGTTGTTCGAGAGAAGCAGCGGCGCGAGTTTGAGCAGCGCGGCCATTTCGCCGAGGTCCAACAGACCCGCTAGCGAGATCAGGTTGTTAGCCGCCGCGTCGCGCGACGCTGCGGCCTGCGCCCGTATCTGTTCGATCAACTCGACTTCGTCCGGTCCGCCTGTGAACACGATCTGAGCGTCGCAC
This sequence comes from Anaerolineae bacterium, assembly GCA_025454635.1. Classification (GTDB taxonomy): domain Bacteria; phylum Chloroflexota; class Anaerolineae; order CG2-30-64-16; family CG2-30-64-16; genus JALOOB01. Next base: position 899 of record JALOOB010000383.1, on the reverse strand, counting down.
TCGCTGATGAGACTTCGCGCCGCTTCCGCGTACATCTCCGGCGGGTAACGGCGCGAAGCGGCAGTCGCACCGGCATGCAAGACCAGCCAAGGGCGGGCAAAGTCTAGGCCGGCAGCGACAAGCAGCGCAGTCACCTTTTCGGTCGCACCCGTGGGGACATGGACGGAGATCGAACGATCAACGGTCCACGCGCCGACCGTCGCCACGAGGTCGAGCTGCCTCTGCGCCTCGTGCCGCACGCGCTCCTGCGGCTCTGTGTCCTTAACCCAGTCCGTGAGCATCTGGTATGGATTCTCGCGACAATGCGCGAGACGCAGCGGGATGCCTGCAAGGTAGCAGAGAAACGCAGCCGGCAACGGGTTCTGGCTGCTGGCTGTAGACGGTGAAAATAACCGCCGCGTCAAAACCTCGCGCGCGCAGCAGTTCCGCCATCACGTACTCGGACGACGGGTCAAACCGCTCGGCCGTGTGCTTCATCCATGGCGCTTCGTACACGATGACGTCGTCGATCTCGGGCACAAGGCGCGCGGCGGCCGCCCCGGACGGCGATGTGAGCAACGTGATGCGCCGGTCCGGGCGCTCTTCCTTGAGCGCCCGCATTGCCGGCGTCGACATTAGCACGTCGCCGAGGCTGTCCAACCGCACGCAGAGGATGTTCTGCGCAGTCGCCCACGGGGTGACGTCGCCGGGCGCGATAGGCACAGATAGCATCGCAGCCTCCTCAGCCTTCGGGCAACTCGGCCCCGGCCCCCTGACGCGCGGCGTGGAGCTCTTCAACCGGGAACCGGTACGCCTCTTGGGCCTCTGCGCTTCGGATGCGCGCGATCATCCCGGTAGTCGAGCGATTCTCGATGTACGGCAGGATTTGAACAGATCCGCCATACGCCTCGACAGCCGCC
>JALOOB010000382.1 GCA_025454635.1 Anaerolineae bacterium | reverse complement strand
GACCAGGCCCAGTAGCCGACGGCGAGCGAGACCGCGCCCATGATCAGGCCGATGACGAGGATTTGCTGCGCCATGCCGCGACCGAAGACACTCTCGTTGACCGCGTAGGGCCGCCGCTTCATCGTGTTCGGCTCCGCCGGCTCCACGCCGAGCGCCAGGCCGGGCAGGCCGTCGGTGACGAGGTTGACCCACAGGATCTGGAGCGCGGTCAGCGGAATGGGCATGCCGAGGAACGGCGCGACCAACAGCGCGACGATCTCGCCCATGTTCGAGGTCAGCGTGTAGCGGATGAACTTGCGAACGTTGTCGTAGATGACGCGGCCCTCGGCCACGGCGTTGACGATGGTCGCAAAGTTGTCGTCCAGAAGGACCATGTCCGCGGCCTCCTTGGAGACATCCGTGCCGGTGATGCCCATGGCGACGCCGATGTCGGCCTGGCGCAGCGCGGGCGCGTCGTTCACGCCGTCGCCGGTCATCGCGGACACCTGCCCCTGGCGTTGGAGCGCGTTGACGATGCGCAGCTTGTGTTCGGGCGAGACGCGGGCGAAGACGTTCACCTCCCCGACGACGCGGTCGAGGTCGGAGTCGGTCATCGCGGTCAGCTCCTGCCCGGTCAGCACCCTGCCGTTTTCGCTGATGCCAAGGTCGGCAGCGATGCGCGTCGCGGTGAGCGGGTGGTCACCGGTGATCATGACGGGACGGATGCCTGCGGTGCGGCAGGTGGCGACCGCGTCCTTGACCTCCTGTCGCGGGGGATCGATCATGCCGATCAGGCCGACGATGGCAAGGTCACGTTCGACCGCCTCGGCCTTGCCGGGCTGCGGCGCGTCGTTCAGTGGGCGGACGGCCACGCCCAGCACGCGCAGGCCGTCCTTCGCGAGTCGCGCGTTGGCCTCCTGGATGCGCTGACGCCAACCGTCGTCAAGCGGAGCGAAAGCTTCGTCCACCCACACCCGGCTGCTGATATCGAGGAGTTGGTCGGGCGCGCCCTTGGTGATGGCAATATAGGGCGTGCCTTCGGCCTCCATCAGCCGGCGCAGGTAGGGGTTGACGACGGTGCCGGGCTCGTTCAGCGGCACGCGGTGGATGGTGCTCATCAGCTTACGCTCGGAGGTGAAGGGCGCCTCCGCGATGCGCGGGAAGATGCGGTCAAGCTCGTTCTTCCAGAGGCCGCGGCGGGCGGCGGCCACGACGAGCGCGCCTTCGGTGGGGTCGCCAATGGTCTCGAAGTCACCGGGCGTCTGGTCGTCGGCCTGGAGCACCGCGTCGTTGGCGAGCGCAGATGCAGCGAGAAGGAGGGCGTTGGTTGCCTGGCCGGGCGCGCCGCCGTTGGTGGGGGAGACGTCGGCCGCGGAGAGGAAGGGCATATCGTCGCGCAGGGCCTCTTCGAGCGACTGCGTTTGTCCCGCGACGTCGAGCAGCACGACGGTCATCCGGTTCTCGGTGAGCGTGCCGGTCTTGTCCGAGCAGATGGTGGTGACGGAGCCGAGCGTTTCCACGGCGGGCAGCTTGCGGATGAGGGCCTTGCGGGCGAGCATCCGCTGCGCGCCGAGGGCCAGCGCGATCGTGACCACTGCGGGCAGACCCTCGGGCACGACTGCGACGGCCATCGCGACAGAAGTAAGGATCAGGGGCCCGATCTCCTCGCCGCGCAGCAAGCCCAGCGCAAAGACGACCGCGACGATTACAAGCGCGACGACGGCCAGCGCCAGCCCGAGACGTTGCATGCGTTTTTGCAGGGGCGTCTTGATGTCCTCGGCGCTCTGGATCATGTGCGCGATGTGGCCGAGTTGTGTGCGCATGCCCGTTTCGACCACGACGGCAGAGCCGCGGCCAATCGTGACCGCGGTGCCGGCGAAGACCATGTTATGCCGGTCGCCGATGGGCGCGTCCGGCGCGAAGGCGCCGACGACGTCCTTGTCGACCGGCGTCGACTCGCCGGTGAGCGCGGCTTCCTGCAGACGCAGGTTGGCGGCGTCGATCAGGCGCGCGTCTGCCGGAACGGAGTCGCCGGCTTCGAGGAGAATCACGTCGCCGGGTACGAGCTGGTCGGACGCGACCTTCTGCACCGAGCCGCCGCGCCGGACCTTGACCACCGGGTTAGAAAGTTTCTTGAGCGCGGCCATTGCTTGTTCGGCGCGATACTCCTGCGTGAAGCCGAGAATAGCATTAAGGATGACGATGATGAGGATCGCGACGGTGTCCTTCACCTCGCCGAGTGCGCCCGAAATGACTGCCGCGACGATCAGCACGATGACCATGGTCTCTTTGAACTGATCGAGCAGGATTGCGAGGGGGCCCCGCGTTTGACCCTCTTCCAGTTCGTTGCGACCGTGCTGCGCCAGCCTGGACTCGACCTGATCGTCTGTCAGACCCTGGTCTGGCGCCACTTCCAGGCGCCGCAATACTTCCTCGGTGCCGAGCGTGTGCCACTCGGGAGCCAGTTCCGGCTTATCTACTGCCATGCCGCCTCGCTTTCGCTGCTGATTTTCGCGATTCAGCATAGGATTGTACCAAAGCGGCCCGGTAACGACTGTTTCGCGCAACACATTTTCGTGGCCCCTGTCACTTATTCGTCTGTCAATGCGATTTGCGTAGCGCCGAACTGTATGTTATCCTACGCACAGCTTCATCCTCTGGCCCCCCGGCTCCACCATAACCAGTAGGGTAAGCCTCGAAACCCGATCCAGGACACCCAACTCATGACCGGCACCCATCGCCACCATCGGCGGTTGCCGGAGCTCCTGTTCTGCCTCGCATTGCTCCTCGGCATCGCCGGCGCGCCTGCCGGCCATAGCGAGGCATCCGCGCTCCCCAACGCGGCAAGCAGCTCCGTATCCAACCGGGCCGCTTCGATCGACCGGCCAAACAGCCTTTCGATCACCCTTCTGCGCAGGCAGAGCTTTCCCGGAAGCGATATCGCCATCGAGCAGCGCTTGCCCTCCGGCCCGAATTACCACAGTTATATCGCGTCCTATTTCTCCGAGGGGCTGAAGCAGTACGCGCTGCTGACGGTCCCATCGGGCGATCAGCCCGCGACCGGCTGGCCGGCCATCGTTTTCAACCATGGGTACATCCCGCCGGGCCAGTACCGGACGACCGAGCGATACGTCGCGTACGTCGACGCGCTGGCGCGCGCAGGCTACATTGTGTTCAAGCCCGACTACCGGGGGCACGGCAATTCGCAAGGGTGGGCGCCCGGGCCATATCAGTCGCAGGCGTACACGGTCGACGCGCTGAATGCGGTGGGCTCGCTCAAGCGGTACCCGCATGCGGACCCGGAGCGGATCGGGATGTGGGGACACTCGATGGGCGGGTGGATCACGCTGCGCGCGATGGTGGTTTCACCTGATATTAAGGCGGGGGTGATTTGGGGCGGGGTTGGGTTGTTGCGGGTTACGAGGAATTGGTTTGGGCGGGGCGACCGGGCGATAAGCTCTCGGCGGACGCGCTGTATGCGGCGCGCAGCAACGGCCTGAGCCTCTACACGGCCCACCCGCTGCCGCCGGCCAATCCTGAGCTGTGGGGCGATCTCTCGGCCAACTACTTTTTGGAGGACTTAGCGGGGCCGATCCAACTGCACCATGCGAAGGGGGATCCGGTCGTGCCCGTGGAGTTCTCGGAACTGCTCCACGATCAGGCGCTTGCGGCGGGGATGCCCGTGTCGATCCGGGAGTATCGCGGGGACGATCACAACATTTCGCGGCACTTTGCCGAGGCGATGAAGAGCACGGTGGCATTTTATGACCGATGGCTGCGCGCGCCGGTTAACCTGTCAGCCGAGAATGGGCCGCGTGTCTACGCGGGCGGCAGCGAGGTGAACCTGCGCGCGGAGCCAAGCACCCAGGCGGCGATCGTCGGCCGGATGGGCCTGGGGGAGAACCTCGCGATTATCGGGGCCAACGCCGACCGCTCATGGTGGCAGGTGCGTACGGGCCAGGGCGCCGCGTGGGTTTCTGCGGGTGTGACAGTCGCAGGCCATACGAAAAGCGTACCCGTGGTGAAGTAGCCCCCAATAATTGCCATTTAATTCCTTGCAATCCGGTATGCTTTCTGCTATACTCAGTTATGTCATCGTAGCAGGCGACCGGCTGCGCAAGGAGGGCAATTGTGTTTCGCACTCTGGTTTTACTCCTGCTCGCCGCGGGGCTGATTATCATCCTGTTTGCGAGCGCGGGCGCTTCACCGCAAGCCGCTAACGCCAACGCGGCGGGCGCCAGCGCAGCCGGTGGCAGCGCGGACTCCAGCAGCGCGGCCGAGAGCGTTGCCGCTGCCGAACCCGCAGCGCAGATGCAAGGGACGTCGATCTACGTTGTCCGGCAGGGCGATACGTTGTCGAGTATCGCGCGGCGGTTTTGCATGACGACGACCGAGCTGTACAGCCTGAACTCCGGCGTCCTGAACAACCCGAACCAGATTTACCCGGGGATGCAGCTGCGCGTGGTGAACCGGTGCGGCGGCGGAGGCGGGGGAGGCGGCGCCTGGGGCGTGTGCGACCGCGGGCCGTCTACGCATGCGCAGGGAACGGTATCCGGCAACCGGTACTTCGTGGTGCGCGGCGACACCTCCTACTCCATCGCGAGCCGGTTCGGCATCAGCGTGACAGCGCTGTGCCAGGCCAACGGCATCAATCCGTGGCACATCTTCGCCGGGCAGACGCTCATCATTCCCGGCCTCACGGGGAGCTGCGGCGGGTGCCAACCCGGCTGGAATTGTCCGCAGCCTTGTCCGCCCGGCAACTGGAATTGTCCGCAGCCGTGCCAACCGGGTTGGAGCTGCCCGCAGCCCTGCCAGCCGGGCTGGAACTGCCCGGTTACACCCGGCCCGACGGTCATTCCGGTGACGCCGGTTCCGACCGCAATCGCCCCGTTCATCGCCGTTGACCAGCCGCGAAACGGCCAGACTCTGCCGGCGACGTTCACGGTGTCTGGGCGCGGTGGTGGGCTGTTCGAGGGGAACGTGGTTGTCACCGCGCAAACAGCGGACGGCGTGGTGCGCGCGCAGCAATCGACGACGCTGCAGGGCGCGAACGTTGGGTCGGGGGGGCAGGGGACGTTCTCGGTCCAACTGACCGTTGTGGTCCCGACGCAGATGTCCGGCTGGATCATCGTCTCGTCGCCGCAATCGCGGGTGAACCCGGTGTGGGTGTCCGTGTGGTTTGCGGCAGGCGGCGGGGGTGGCGGGAATATTCAGACGCGCGAGTACGTCAGCGGGCTGTGCAACGTGACGGTGATCGCCGGTCAGCCCTTTGTCAGCACCCCTGGCGGACGACCTTGGCGGCCACACGCGGCGCCAAGGATGTCAACCAGCCGGGAAGCTTCTGGTTCCTGGTGACCCCTGCGCTAAATGCCCCGTCGGTCTGGGCGCCGATTTCGAGCACAAGCTCGCTGTCGTCAGGCTGCTACTGGTAGCGGCTGCGCACTGACGCGCCTGCCTCTTCCAGGCAGGCGAACAAAGGATGACTGAGGGCCTGTCCGCCACTACTCGGCGGGCAGGCCTTGTTGTCGGGAGCCGAGGACCCCGCGCGCGACGACGGCGACAATCACCAGCAGCGCGCCGATCAGGGA
>JALOOB010000381.1 GCA_025454635.1 Anaerolineae bacterium | reverse complement strand
GTCGAGGACGCCCTCTGCGGCAAGCGACTGGATCGTCACCAGCTCCGTCGTGATGAAGAGATCGGCCTGCGGGTTGCCCCGCTCTTCCAGCAGCGCGTTGGCCAGCTCCGAGTTGCTGCCCGCCTTGAGCAGCACGTCGACGCCGGGATTGGCCGCGCGGAACGCGTCGACAACCGGCTTGAGCAGCGGTTCGGAACGCCCGGAGTAAATGACCAGTTTGCCGCCGGCCTCGGCGGCCGTTTCCGTCGCCACCGGCGCGGCAGTCGGAGCGACGGCCGGTATAGGAGAGCACGCGCCGAGCAGAACGGCCAGGGTCAGCATGACGACGGCGGCGAATGCGTAACGAACCATCAGAGCGAAACCTTTCCGAGGCTGCCCGAGCAAGTGGTGGCAGCGGTGAAGAGGGACCACGAGCGACCGGGGCAATCCTTATTGGGAATGATTAGCAATAATAACACACGAGGTCAAGAGCAGAATGACGGCTGTCACATTGCGCAAAGAGGAGCGAACGAGGACGGCCGCGCCGCCGCGTGACAAAAGTCGATGCATGCGTGTCGCTTGTCTCATACAATACGGGAACAGAAGCCCGTCAAATCGGCTTACACGCAAACAAAGTCAGCGCAGCTGCGCAAGGAGCAACTATGTCCAACATTCAAGTTCACCAGCTTGATGCAACCAACAGCGTCGGCCAATGGGTCGCGTCCGATTTTCGCTTGGCCAGCGTCTTCACGCGCTACGGCATTGACTTCTGCTGTGGCGGCGGGACGGCCGTCGAGCAGGCTTGCGCGGAGAAGGGCCTTAGCGTCGAGGTCCTGCTACGCGAGGCGCAGATCGCGAGCGATACGCCCGCAATTGGCGAGCAGTACAACCAGTGGACCATCGATTTTCTGGCTGACTACATCGTGAACCAGTTCCACACCTACACCCGCGAGATGCTCGACCACATCGGCCGCTACGCCGACGCGGTGGCTGCGGCTCATGGCGCAGCGCACCCCGAAACCCGGACAATCGCCGCGATGTGGCAAGCGCTCCGCGAGGAGATGCTGGCGCATCTCCGGGACGAAGAGGAGTTGCTGTTCCCGTACATCAAACAACTCACGGCCGGGCGGACCGCGGCCGATTCACCCGCGCGGCCGGCTTTCGGCTCCGCGGCGGCGTTGATTGCGCAGATGGGCGGCGAGCATGAAGCGGTCGGCGGCGTTCTGACGGAGCTGGCGCAACTGAGCAACGGGTATGCGTTGCCGGAAGACGCGTGCAACACCTTCCGCGCGCTCTACGGCTTTTTGCCCGAGTTCGAGGCCACCACCAAGAAGCATATTCATCTTGAAAACAACATCCTCTTCCCCAAGACGATCAAGCTGGAACAGGCGACGGCCGGGGAGTGAAAGCGTGACGCCGGCGGGCTCGACGACACGGCTGCAAGAGGATCGAAACGGATTGGTTGCGCTTTTGGAAGCCACTCAGGGGTTTGAAGGAGAGAAGCCATGACGACCGTTGACAACATCCTGCGCGACAAGGGCCGCGAGGTCTGGGCCGTGCCGCCCACCGCCACCGTGTACAACGCAATGCGGCTGATGGCTGATCAGAACATCGGAGCGGTTCTCGTGATGGACGGCGATAACCTTGCCGGCATCCTCTCGGAGCGAGACTGCGCGCGCCAGATCATTCTGCCCGGTCGCGATCCCCGCGCGACGTCCGTCTCGGACATCATGACGCCGCGTGTCGTCTTCGCTCGTGGCGACCAGAGCGCCGAGGAGTGTATGGCCCTGATGACCGAAAAGCGGATCCGCCACCTCCCCATCCTGGACGAGGCGAATCGGGTGGTCGGCGTCGTCACGACCGGAGACCTTGGCAAGGCGATCATCGCGCGGCAGGAGTTCACGATCGCCCATCTCGAAACCTACATCACGGGCAGCGAAACCCTGTTCAATCGCTCAGTCTGAACCATAGAACCCGCCTCCGCCTTGCTCAGGCGGAGGCGGGCCTCCCCGGTCCGTGCGCGCCTGCGCGGCAACTAACGACGGCCTCAGCAGCGACCTGACGGTATGAGCGCCGTCAGTCCTGCGCGTCCACCCGGCCGCCAGAGCGCTGTGCGTGTGACCAGGCCGGCAGCTGCCCGCGCAATCCCCGCGCGCCGCAGGAGCTTGTGTTCTTAGGGGGCCTGCGCTATCATCGGAACGCTGCGACGCGCTCGAATTTGGCGGTGGCCACCGGACGTAAGCCGTCCAACACCAGCTGTGGGGAAGGTTCATGCATGGCGATCTCGGTCGACAACAGACATCTTCTTAAGACAAAGCTCTACCGCCCCCAGGCTGCGCGAGACATCATTCAGCGCCCTCGCATATGGAAACGGCTGGACGGCTATCGGGACAAGGCCATAACGTTGATTTGCGCGCCGGCTGGCTTCGGCAAGACGACGCTGCTCCTCGATTGGCTGTCCCAGGTCAACGCCCCAAGCGCATGGTTTTCGATCGATTCCGGCGACAGCGACTTGGGCGCCTTCCTCGCCTATTTCGTATCGGCAGTCCGCGACGTCTTCCCCCACGCCTGCCAGGGTACGCTGCGCCTCATTCGAGCGCCACAGATGCCGCCCCTCGAGCCCTTGGTCACGGCGCTCGTCAACGACCTCCAATCTCTCGCCGATGAACCCGCGCTGCCACCCGGAGAGCGCCTTATCGTGGTGCTCGACGACTACCATCTCCTGGGCGGGCACGCTATCCATGCCCTGATCGACGGCCTGTTGCGCCACCCCCCGCGGTGTGTCCACCTCATCGTGAGCACTCGCCACGATCCACCCCTCGCCCTGCACGCCTTACGCGCGAGCGCTGCGCTGATCGAGATACGCGCGGCCGAGCTTCGTTTTACGCGTGACGAAGTCGTAGCTTTCATGGAGCGAACTGCCGAGGAGCCCTTCGATCCCGAAGCGCTCTCGATACTGATGGAGCGTACGGAGGGCTGGGCCACCGGCCTCCGTCTCGCCGCGCTAACCCTCAGCGCAGGTGGCGACGTTCGGTCGACCGCCAACCCGAACGCCGACAACCAGTACGTCATGGACTACCTTGCGAACGAGGTGCTCACGCGTGTCCCGACGGGAACGCAGGAGTTCATCTTCAAGACATCGATCCTCCAGCGCCTGAGCGGCTCGCTTTGCGATGCGATCGTTCCCCCCGAGGACCCCCTGTGGGACGGCAGCGCCTACCTCAAGTGGCTCACGGCAGAGAACGTCTTTACATTTGCGCTCGACGCGCAGGGCATTTGGTACCGTTATCACCACCTGTTCCAGACCCATGCTGTCAACCATGCGATGGCCGCAGGCGAGGAAATCAGGGCCGCGGAGCTGATCGAAGCAAGTCGTCACACGGCCATGAACCAGGGTGACTGGCGGCTGATCGAGCGCTGGCTGGTCCGGTTGCCGCGGGGGCTCATCGAACAGCGGCCCGGGTTACTGCTCATGGAAGCATGGCTCCTGCAAAGGCGGTGGAAATTCAGCGATCTCGGGCCGGTGCTCCAGCAGATAGAAGACCTCCTCGACAGTTCGACAGAGTCTGCGAACGAGCTTCTGCGCGCCGAACTCGACACACTCCAATGTGTTGTGTCCTATTACGTCTTCGCGCCGGCAGAAACCCAAGCATTTGCGGAACGAGCGGTGGCACAGGTTCCTCGCGAGCACTCCTTCGTTCGCTCCATGGCATGGTTCTACCTCGCCAGCGCGCGCCAGATGACCGGGGACAGCCAAGGCGCCGCGGACACCTTGCGCGAAGGCCTGCGAGAAGACCGCCTTCACAACAATGTCTTCACCACCCGACTCTATCTCGGGCTCTGTTTCCTTCACTGGCTGGCTGCGGATCTTCCGTCGCTTGTGCGCATGGCCGGGCAGATGCTGCAGTTGGGCCACCAGCGCAACCTGCCGGAGGCGACCGCATGGGGCCACTATTTTCTTGGTTGCGCGCGATATCAGCAGAACGACCTGGTCGACGCGGAAAGCGAGTTTGCCGCGGTCCTGCGAGATAAGTACACTGCCCACGGTCTTCCGGCGAGCCAGGGTGCGCTTGGCCTGGCTTCAGTTTACCTTGCGCAAGGTGTCCAGAAGCGGGCCCGGGACATGGCAGACGAGGCAACGAGCTACGGGCTTGAGATGAGCAATAGCCGGGCGACTCTCGACGGGGAGGCGTGCCGTGCGATGGTGGCGCTGCGCACCGGCGCGGTTGCGGAAGCGAAGAC